>DATEOP010000310.1:0-2263 GCA_035274065.1 Burkholderiaceae bacterium | reverse complement strand
TTCCGCAAGACATCGTCTATGGCGTGCCGTGCGTCTGCACGAATGGGTCGTATGAGGTCGTCAAGGCTCTCGCGATCGACGATTTTTCGCGGCAGAAAATGGACGCGACCTTGAAGGAGCTGCTTGAGGAGCGCGACGGTGTTGCGCAGCTTCTTGGGTAGAGCGTGGCGATGAACGACGTTCCTACCGCTTCCGGACCTGCTGCTTTGAAGCCGAAGAAATCGGTTGCGCTATCCGGCGTCATTGCCGGCAACACGGCGCTCTGTACCGTCGGCCGCACGGGCAACGACTTGCACTATCGCGGTTACGACATCCTCGATATCGCCGCGCGATGCGAGTTCGAAGAGATCGCCCACCTGCTGGTTCACGGCAAGCTGCCAAACTACGCCGAGCTCGTCGCTTACAAGCGCAAGCTGAAGAGCCTGCGTGCCATCCCGGCTGCTGTTTTACGCGTACTCGAGGCAGTGCCGGCGAATACGCATCCGATGGACGTAATGCGCACTGCATGCTCGGTGCTTGGTGCGGTTCTGCCTGAGGGTCCTGACCACAAGCTTGCCGAAGCGCGTGACATCGCGGACCGCTTGATGGCGTCGTTCGGCTCGATGCTGCTTTACTGGTATCACTTCTCGCACTCGGGCCGTCGCATCGATGTGGAGACCGACGATGATTCGATCGGCGGGCACTTCCTGCATTTGCTTCACGGCAGCGCGCCCTCGGAGTTGTGGACGCGCTCGATGCATACGTCGTTAAACCTGTATGCCGAGCATGAATTCAACGCGTCGACGTTTACGGCACGCGTCGTCGCGGGAACAGGCAGCGACATGTATTCGGCCATTACCGCGGCTATAGGCGCCCTAAAGGGCCCGAAGCACGGCGGCGCCAATGAATTTGCATTCGACACGATCGGGCGTTACGACAACCCCGTTGACGCCGAGCAGGACATCGTCAGGCGCGTCGCCGATAAGCAGGTCATCATCGGGTTCGGGCACCCGGTCTATACGGTTGCCGATCCGCGCAACGAAATCATCAAGGAAGTGGCGCGCGCATTGTCTGCTGACGCGGCAAACATGAAATTATTCGACATTTCCGCGCGTGTCGAACAGGTGATGATGCGCGAGAAGAAGATGTTTCCGAACCTCGACTGGTATAGCGCGACCAGCTATCACATGATGGGCGTGCCGACTGCGATGTTCACCCCGCTGTTCGTCCTGGCGCGCACCAGCGGCTGGAGCGCACACGTCATCGAACAGCGAATCGATAACAAGATCATTCGGCCGAGTGCGAATTATGTCGGCCCCGAAGATCTGAAATTCGTGCCTATCGAGAAGCGGCAATGAGATCCGCCTGCATCGCGTTGGCCATTTGGCTTGTGTTGCCCACGGCCCAGGCCAGTAACACTGCGCCATCGCGCAGCTTCACAACCGATTGGTTGTGCGACAACGGACGCATCCTGCGCTTTAACGCGCATCCGCGGCGCCCCGAGGGTGCGGCACAGCTGACCTACATTGGCAGTCGCGTGGAAATGGTGCCGACACCGACCGTCTCAGGCTCGCGGTACGTGAGCAAGGACGGCAAGGTGGTTTGGCAGGCAAACGGCGACGAAGGCCAACTCACGTTCGATCCTCTGCTGCCAGAGCCCATCACCTGCAGGCTGAAAAAGCAAAGCGACCGTCCCGACGGCAAGTCACAATCAAAAAAATAACTTCCTCGCAATGAGTAGCCACATCAGTAACGTTCGTCCGAAGCCCGACAAGGTTTTGATCGACATCGTCGATTACGTCACGAAGTACAAGGTCAAGAGCAAGGACGCCTACGAGACGGCGCGCTTTTGCCTGATGGACACGCTTGGATGCGGCTTCGAAGCGCTTGAATATCCTGCGTGTACCAAAATGCTGGGTCCGATCGTGCAAGGCACATGGGTGCCCAACGGGGCCAAGGTGCCAGGCACTCAGTTTCAGCTGGATCCTGTCAAAGCCGCATTCGATATCGGCGCCATGATTCGTTGGCTCGACTTCAACGACACCTGGCTTGCGGCTGAATGGGGACATCCTTCGGACAATCTCGGAGGCATTCTTGCCACTGCGGACTGGCTGTCACGCAACGCAGCCGCCTCGGGCAAGGAGCCATTGACCGTCAATGATGTGCTGACGGCGATGATCAAGGCACACGAGATTCAAGGATGCATCGCGCTCGAGAATTCGTTCAACAAGGTCGGCCTCGATCACGTCGTATTGGTAAAAGTTGCTTCGACGGCAGTCGTTGC
>DATEOP010000309.1:0-2271 GCA_035274065.1 Burkholderiaceae bacterium | reverse complement strand
ATGCGGTCCTTGATAGAGCCGCCGGGATTCTGCGATTCGAGCTTTAGAAACAACGTGCACAGTCCAGTATCGAGCCGGGTCACTTTGATCATCGGCGTGTTGCCGATCAGTTCGAGCACTGCCGGTGCAGCCTGATCTGATTTCGAATCCCGTTGCCCCATGTCGCAATTGTGCACTCGCGATTCACGTGCGCTTCACACGTGTTTCACTCCACTCTGCACAATGGCGTCACTTCGGAGACCGGCCTATGCGAATTCGTACGTTGACCTTTGCCTTCATGCTGTCGTTGGTTACGGCCGTGGCCGCGCAGGACGTGAAGCAGAGTCAAGCGAAAGTCGAGGCGTTCAGTCCGCAAGGGCAGATCAAGGACGTGCGGCAGGTCGTCGCGCGCTTTTCGCAGCCAATGGTGAGCTTCGGCGACCCACGCAGCGAACCCCCGTTCGACATGGACTGTGCTGGCAAGGGGCGCGGTCGATGGGCCGATGCGCGCAACTGGCTGTACGACTTCGATCGGGATCTGCCGGCCGGAATCGAATGCAGCTTCAAGACTAAGCCTGGGTTGAAAACATTCGCGGGAGCCGAAGTCGCGTCGCAGACATTCCGGTTTTCGACCGGCGGGCCGTCGATCCGCGGCGCATGGCCCGATGAAGGCGAGGAGCGTATCGACGAAGCGCAAGTGTTCTTACTCGCGCTCGATGCGCATCCGGATCTTGCGAGCGTGCGCGCCAATGCTTATTGCACGGTCAACGGGATCGGCGAGCGATTGCCGCTGAACGTCATAGAAGGCAAGGAGCGCGAGCGCATCCTGGCGGAGCAGAAAAATCGCGCACGGGTGCTGTTCGACGTGATCTTCAAGCGCGGCAATCGTGGAGCAGCGTCGGTCAAGGATGTGCGCCTAATCGATGCGCCAATCCTCGTCGCGAGCTGCGGACGGCCGTTGCCTGCGGGTGCGCACGTGCGGCTCGTCTGGGGCGCGGGCATCAAGACCGCGAACGGGATCGCGACGACCGAAGTGCAAACGCTTCCGTATCAAGTACGTCCCCAGTTTTCCGCGCGTTTCACGTGTCAGCGTGTCAATGCGAATGCGGGCTGCATTCCAGTGTTGCCGGTGCAGCTCGAATTCAGCGCGCCGGTCGCGCGTGGAATCGCATCGAAGGTCGAGGTGCGTGCGGCCGATGGTCGAGTGCACCGCCCGACAATCGATCCGAACGTTGCGACCGTTGAGACCGTCGAGTTCAAGGGCCCGTTCGCTGAGCGCAGCGAAGCCACTGTCGTGCTTCCGGGCGATTTGAAAGACGACGCTGGCCGCATCCTGGCAAACGCCGCGGCGTTTCCAATGAAGGTGCGCATCGACGATGATCCGCCACTGGTCAAATTTCCATCGCGCTTTGGCATTCTCGAAGTCAACGCGCAGCCTGCGCTGCCGGTCACGGTGCGCAACGTCGAACCGATGCTCGAGGCCTACGCGCTGGACATTACCAAGGCGCCCAAGACCGTTGCAAAGGGCCGAATCAAGCGCATCGACACCGATGACGATACGGTCTTGGCACAGTGGATGCGCCGCATCCTGCGTGAGCCGTCGGAAGACATTCGGCGCGAATCTTCTCGGAATCATGGCGAATATTTGAAGCCGGGCTCGGTGCCGATGCTGTCGGACGCCGAGCGTGCAGCCGCGCAGCCGATCGATATTCCGCGCGCTGAGCCAAAGATGGCGATGCAGGTTATCGGCATTCCGCTGCCGCAGCCCGGACTGTATGCGGTCGAGATCGCAAGTACGCGGCTTGGACAAGCCTTGCATGCAGAAGACAAGCCGTATTACGTCTCGAGCGGTGCGCTTGTCACGAACCTCGCGGTTCATTTCAAGCACGGACGCGAATCGTCGCTCGGGTGGGTAACGCGGCTCGACGACGGCAAGCCGGTCGCGGGTGCGCAAGTCAGAGTGACTGACTGTCTCGGCAAGCGTTGGTGGGACGGTACGACCGATGCGAACGGCATTGCGCGCATCGAACGCGAGTTGCCGCGGCAAAACCGCTGGCAGGATTGCCCGCACGCACCGAATGCTTATCTGGTCAGCGCGCGTATCGACGGTGACATGTCGTTGATGCTCTCGAGTTGGAACGAGGGAATTCGGCCGTGGCAATTCAATCTGGGCGGCGGCTCCGGCGCGGAGCCTGTGATCGCACACACGGTGTTCGACCGCGCGTTATTCCGCGCAGGCGAAACCGTCTCGATGAAGCACGTTATTCGCCGCAGAGTCGGCATCGGCTTCGC
>DATEOP010000308.1:0-3866 GCA_035274065.1 Burkholderiaceae bacterium | reverse complement strand
AAAAGCGGCACCGTGACGTTGATCTGTCGCGCTAGCGCGCGCGACCATTGGCCGCCGCAAAGCACGACGACCTCCGCGTCGATCAGCCCCTGATCGCCCTGCTTGTTCCGCCAGGTCAGAGACGACACGCGCCGCATGCGTGAGGACGACAGTGTCTCCAATCCAGCTACGCGCACATTCTCAAAGACCTTCACGCCGCGATTACGTGCGCCCTTCGCGATGGCGAGCGTCAGGTCAGCTGGGTTTGCTTTGCCGTCGCCCGGTAGCCACACCGCGCCTTTCAAATCATCAGTCGCCATGATCGGATAAAGTTTTGCGGCATCGGCAACCGAAATCACGTCGCAAGCGACGCCGTGTGCACGTGCGACCGCGGCAGTGCGCCTCAGTTGAATCATCCGGTCTGAAGTGCGCGCGACAGCGAGTGATCCGCATTGCTTCCAGCCCGTGGCCAGCCCTGTTTCTTCCTCGAGCTTCGAATACAGCTCGGTCGAGTAACGGATCAGCCGCGTCATGCTTTCATGAGCGCGAAGCTGACCAACCAAGCCCGCGGCGTGCCACGTCGTGCCAGACGTCAGCCTTCCCTGTTCGAGCAGCAGGACGTCTCTTTCGCCGAGCGCGCTCAGGTGATAAGCGACGCTGCAACCCATAATTCCGCCGCCAATAACCACAATGCGCGCGGATGCAGGAGGCGTGCCGGAATGAACCAAGCTGACGCCACTCAACTGGAGCTCTCCGGCAAGCGGAAGCATTTTCGGAATGCGCGCTCTCCCGTTGGCGAAAAGTCGACGACGCGCGAACTCTTCGCGCGCCGCGCCCAGCCAAGCTCGTAGCAGCGATCCAATAACGCTGCGCCTACGGCACCCGCCAGATGATGGCGACGAACGCTCCAGTCGAGACACGCGTGCGACAAGCGGCGACGCTGAGTGGCTAGGTGTTCGACATCGATTCCCGCTTCACCGAGAAATTGTTTGCCGGCGCGGGTAAGAAGCAGATCGTCGCCCTGCTGGCGCAGATAGCGCCGTCGTTTAAGGCTGTCGAATGCGAGCACGCCAAGCTCACCGGCAAGATGGTCATAGCACACGCGAGCTTTCCGCAGCGCTGGCTCACGTGGGCTTGCCCGTACGCGCAACGCACCGGTGCGATACGCGACGCCCATCAGGCTTTCAAGCAAATGTGCCACGTCACGATCAGCCAATCGAAAGTAGCGGTGCCGTCCCTGATTTTCCACCGCGACCAGCCGCGCATCGAGCATCTTGGACAGATGCGAGCTGATCGTTTGCTTGGTTAGATTGGCGACACCGGCAAGCTCGGTTGCCGTCAGCGCTTCGCCTGCCATAAGGGCTGTCAGTATCTCGGCGCGTGCTTGGTCGCCGATCAAAGCGGCAATGCGAACGATACTGGGACCGTCCTTCATGGTTCGAGCTTAGTCGAACCATCGATGCTCCACAAGGCGTTATCGTTCCGTCGTCGACTGCGAGGGGAAATGAAGATAACTTGTTTTATCCGGTACGAGATCGATCCGTTCCAGCGCACCACATTCAGCGAGTATGCAGACAACTGGGCCCGCATCATCCCGCGCTGTGGCGGAGATCTGGTTGGCTACTTTCTGCCGCACGAAGGCACCAATAACGTCGCCTGGGGGCTTATCGCGTTCGATAGCCTGGCCGCCTATGAAGGCTATCGAAAGAAGTTGAAGTCCGATCCGGAAGCTTGCGCGAACTTCGCATTGGCGCAGGACAAGCGCCTGATTCTGCGCGAGGAGCGAACGTTTCTCGAAGTTGTCGAAAGTACGTTTCGCGCTTAACTCGTCACATTCGTCTATGCGCTCTTAAGGTGCCATGCCTTCGGTCGTGTAAATGCCTCGATGCCATAGGTCGACAACGTGAGCCCCACGCCGGAGTGGCCGACTCCGCTCCACGGTAGTCGCGGACTCACGCGGTCGCAGCAGTTCCAATACACCGATCCAGCACGGATCTGAGCCAGGATCGACTTTGCGCGCGTCTCATCGGTCGTGTAAACGCCCGCGGTCAGCCCGTACTCCGTGTCGTTCATCAACTGCACCGCTTCATCGTCGTTGGCAACCTTCTGGATGCCGATAATCGGGCCAAAGCTTTCCTCGCGCATTACTTCCATTGAATGATTGACGTTGGTGAGTACGGTCGGTGTGAACCAGTTGCCCGGTTGGTGAACTCGAGCGCCTCCCAGAAGCAGCTTGGCACCTTTGCCAACCGCATCTGCGACCTGACGTTCAAGCACATCGATCTGGGGTGCCCTTGTGATCGGACCGATATACGTCGTGTCATTCACCGGCTCGCCGACCTTGAAACCCTCGACTTCCTTGACAAATGCGCGGACGAAATCTTCATAGATGGCTTGATGAACGTAGATCCGCTCGACCGAGCAGCAGCTCTGCCCGGTGTTGTACATCGCGCCGTCAGCCAGTGATGCCGCGGCCTTTGCCGCGTCGACGTCGTTGCGCACATAGATAGGGTCCTTGCCGCCAAGCTCGAGCTGCAACTTGACCATGCGCGGACCGAGCTCGCGCGCGATGCGCTGACCGGTGGCGAAAGAGCCGGTGAAGAAGACCCCATCGATCGGCTGCTTGATCAGCTCTGCCCCAACACTGCCGTCACCAATCAGCACAGCGAATACTTGCGGCGGAACGCCCGCACGATGCAGCAGCTTTCCGATCTCAATGCCGGTCAGTGCAGCGAACTCGGACGGCTTGTACAGCACGGCGTTGCCGGTCAGCAAAGCCGGTACGAACACGTTGCCGCCGACGAAGTACGGATAGTTCCATGCCGAGATGTTGGCGATGACGCCGAGTGGCTCGTGCGAGATCTGCTCGCGCATTCCTGACGCGTTGTGTACCTCCCGGTCGGCAATCGTTGCTTGCGTGGACTCGAGAAAAAAATCGATGCGCGCGCACAGGCCGGTGATCTCGTTATTAGCCTGCCTAATCGGTTTGCCGGTTTCGGACGTCAGGACGGGAGCGAGCCGATCGACGTCACTGGTCAACGCATCGCGGAACCTGCGCAGCATGTCGATTCGCTCCTGCAATGGCCGGCCCGACCACGCAGGCTGGGCTGCGCGCGCGGCACGATACTTGTCCGCGATCGATTGCGCGTCGTCCTGCGGCAATTCTGCGATCGTCGCGCCGTTGGCTGGGTTACGAATTGTCAGCGTGCTCATCAGCCACGCCGGCTTGCGTTAGTCGCGCTGAGAAAATCTTTGAGAATAGGATCGCCCGATAGCGTCGCGCTGCTTTTCCAGTCGTGAAACTCGGGGTGCCATTGAACAGCGGCGACGTAGGAGCCGCCGGTCCACCGGAATGCCTCGATCATTTGATCATCCGGCGCAATTGCCTCGACGATAAAGCCGTCAGCAAGCTTCTTGACGCTTTGATGGTGAACGCTGTTGACCCGCGCGCGTTTGATGCCGGGGTAGAGACCGCAAAGTCGTGTGTCCGGCACGAATTCAATTTCATGAAAATTCTGATCGTAAAGCGCTGCATCGCGATGCGTCTGGCTGCCCGGCAACTGCGTCGCGATATCCTGATATAGCGTGCCTCCATACGCCACATTGATGACTTGCAGACCGCGGCAGACGCCAAGCACCGGTTTGCCGACTTCGACGAACGCGCGTAGCAGAGCCATCTCGTATTCGTCACGGACGCGATCACCACTCCACTCGGGCTTCAGCGGTGTCTCGCCGTAGCTATTCGGTGAAACGTCTGACCCGCCATGCAGAACGAGACCATCGAGCATCGACGCGTAGTCGTGCAGCGTCACGTCACCGCGCTTCGTTGGGCCTTCCGGGGAAGGGATCACAAGCGCAAGTGCACCGGCCGACTGCACCCAGTGCAC
>DATEOP010000307.1:0-4197 GCA_035274065.1 Burkholderiaceae bacterium | reverse complement strand
TGGCTTTCGGAGTTAACCAGCCACGGTGTATGGCCGGCCGAGATTGCGACGCCACCTCCATTTACACGGCGCCATCTGTCGCCATTCCAGCGATGAACGCTGTAGCCACCAGGCACGCGATCCGTACCCAGTATCCAAGCCGTACCGTCGGTCGCGACTGTCACCGCTGTTGCGCGTCCCGGCAAACGCTGCCATTGGCCCTTCGGGGTCCGTCGCAAAATATCGCCAACGTCGTTGACCACCCATGGATTGCCCCGCGGATCGACATCGATGCGTACGGCCCCACCCGGCATCAAGTCCCAGTCGCGCCCATTCCAGCGGTGAATCGTGAATCCGCCCGCTGTAGGCGTAACCCCGACGACCCACACGGCGCCGTTCGCTCCTATCCCGATGTCGCGCGCGACCCCGGGAAGCTGTTGCCAGCCTGAGGGGCCGGCGCGAAGGATCTGGCCTGCGCCATTCACCACCCACGGATTTCCTTGGGGATCTACATCAAGGCGCACCGCGCCGCCCGGGGCGATCTGCCAGTCGCTGCCGGCCCAACGGTAGAGCGAATGGCCGCCTTCAACCTGGTCGATCCCCACCACCATCGCGTCGCCGCGCGCGCTAACGCCGATGTCGGTGGCCAACCCGGGCAGCAGTTCCCATTGCGCCAACACAATGTTTGAGAAGAGGGAAAGCAAAATGGCGGCGAACAGACGCATTTCATGACTTCACATTAAAGAACATGGACTTTACGATGCCATCGGACGATAGCCGGCGCAACTGCATTTGTACTTGCCTTTGTGCGCTGGTTTGTTTAACAAAACGCCACCGTGCGCCGGCGCTGAGGCTTGGTGGGGCGTCCGTCAAGAACCGCGCCATCGCTCGTTCTGCAGCGATCTACGGCAGATGTCGCCAGTCCAGTCGCTCGCCGCCCGACGGTCGACACGCTGGGCGCAGCAAGCCGCTCGCGTTAAAAACAATCGGTGTTCTTTTGAGTCCATCTAAGGCCTCGCGCATAGCGCGCTAGGCGAACTAAGTTTTGGGGGGGAAGGTATCGGGAGGCTCAGTCGAGACTCCAACGAGCGGACATCGACCAAGGCTCGCCTGCGGCGCGGCAGGTTCGTTGCGCGCAATTCGGCGACATGCGTAGTGTCAATGATGTCGGGTCTTCTTACAGTTCAACTGGCTGCGCCGTAGCTTTAGGTCGTTGTCTTGTTGATTCAATGACATAGATTTAGGGCCCTCTTTTTGCTTGATGCGCGTAAAGAATAACCTGGAGGAGAAGCCATATGTCTTTCGCAAGGAGCTGTGAGTTTTCTCATGCACTTAAACCGGCACTGGCTTGCGTAGCACTTGTGTTCAGCGTGTCAGCGTCGGCGGAAATTTTTGGGGGCGTCGAATTTCCCGGCGGGGCAGCTTCATTCGCGGACAGTGTCGTCTCCTACAACCCTGCCTTCGGAGGGGGAGCCGTACCGACGCCCACCTTCCAAGATGCGTCGCAAGCGTTAGGGGCTCCCAATATTTCTACAGGCACAGACCCTGCGTATGTCAGTTTGGGCGCGGGAGGGCGCATCGTTCTAAGGTTTACCGATAACTCGCTAACGGGTAGTGGCAACGCCAATCAAGATCTGTGGATCTTCGAGATTGGCCCTGATGTGGAGGACACGTTTGTCGACATCAGCAAGGACGGCACAACCTGGTTCAGCGTTGGCGCGGTTACTGGATCAACGAGAGGGATTGATATCGATGCCTTCGGTTTCGGTACGTCGGATTTCTTTTCGTTCTTGCGGCTCACCGACAACATTGGGCTGGATGCCACAAGCGGCGTAACCGTGGGTGCGGACATCGACGCAGTCGGAGCGATTTCATCGGCTCCTCCGGTTACCACTGTGCCGGAACCGGCGACGCTCTTGCTTGTAGCGAGCGCGCTTGCAGCGGGAGCGTTAAGGCGGCGCAACCAAGCGCGCTAGGTTCACTCCGCATCGGCGGGGTGGGTGCGTTCGGCTTGGTAGTTGCGTGCGCGGTACAAGCCCGCATAAGGAGAAAAGGTGATGGTGGAGGCGGCGGGAATCGAACCCGCGTCCGCGAATGATCCAGATCCAGTTCTACATGCGTAGCCGGTCTATTTAAATCTCACTGCACGCTTAGCCGATCGGCAGGCCGGCGCGCAGCCAGTCACTGATCTCGATGCCGCCGTCGTGACTCCGTCGGCATCCAGCCTCTGTAAATGGCGCTGCTGTTAGTTGCCTAACCTAGCCCAGGGGCCAGCTAGTGCAGCGTCTAGCCGGTATTAAGCGGCTAAAGCAAACGCGTCTTCGTTGGCGTTTGTAGTGTTCCAGATGGATTTACGAGGTGACTGGTCCTCGGCATGCCCTGAGATCCTTCACGACCCACGTCGAAGCCAGGTCGCCCCCAAAAGGAACTTGGATTGTACGTCGGCAAGTGTGGTCACTTAAGCGAAAAATCAACCCGCGTTTTTGCTCCCGAATCCTTGATGTCGCCGGCGTCGAGTTTGGGTTCGACCAGGAATAGCCGCTCTCGCGGAACCTTGCCTTCGACTTCGAGCCGATTGCGTACCGCCGCTGCACGTTGGTTCGCAAGCGTACGGAGATCTTCAGTGGTGACGGCGAGATTTTTCACGATCAGCATTTCCATATCTTGCGCTGGAACGGTCTTGGCGATACCGATGAAGTTACGCGGCTTGTCCGGAATTTTCTCTTCGTCGTAAACGGCTGCCATCAGTGCCGAGCGTTCCTGATCGCTGACGGTCACCTTGGCAGGATCTACAGAATCTCCCCCGCCGCGCACGATCTGGCGAACCTTCGCGGCGCGTATCTTGGCGTCGAGTTTCGCAGTTCGCGCCCCCTCGGTGTCTACGTTCGGATCGACGCGTCCGATGATGTCGACTTTCAGTGCCGGGCGATCGTTCAGCGCCTTTGCTAGCGTGTCGATGCGCTTGGTCTGATTTGCTGTGAGCGCTGCGCTGCCCGCAGCAAACTCGACGTAGCCGAGCTCTTCGCCGCCGCCGAAAGCCGACGCCAGCAACGCGAATGGAGCCGTCACGATCTTGGTCAGTACGTTGACGATGACCTGAACGATGATCCCGCCGACGGAAAACTTGGGGTCGCTGAGCGATCCGGAGATCGGCAGGTTGATGTCGATCTCTCCTCGCGTGTTCTTCAGCAAAGACACCGCCAGTAGCACCGGCAGCTTGGTCGCGGTCGGACTCTCGACCTTGTCACCGAACGTGAGCTGATCGAGGAACAGATGATTGTTGGCGCTCAGCTTGTCGTTGTCGACCTTGTAACTGACTTCCATCGACAACTTGCCTTTCACGATCGGGTAGCCGGCGTACTTAATTGAGTAGGGGGTGAGCCGCGGCAGATCGACACCCTTGGTTCGCCCTTCGATGTCAAGGAAAAGCTTGGGCGCGAGCGGATTCAGGCGGCCGCTAATGTCGAGCGGTGCCTCATCGTCAATCTTGCCCGCGAGCGTCATCGTCGCGGGCTCGATCGCATCGCTCGCGAGTGTCGACACGGTCCCCCCGAGCCCGGTCATGTTGGCCGTGTAGTTCGGCTTGATGAAGTTGTCGGTGAAATTCACGTTGCCGCGGACAATCTCGATCTGCTGAATGCGAATTACCGGCCGCGGTGTCGATGGGTCGCCGATTTCTTTAGTCGCCATGCTTCGTGGCTGCGTTGCTTTGTTCGCAGGCTCATTACCAGCCATGTCGCGATCGACCGGCATCGAGACCTCGGGGGGCTTGGTCGGCGTCGCCGAAATCGACGCGAGCTTCGTTTCCGCTTTCGGCACCGCCAAATCGATTGCCGGCTGCCCATCGCGCTTGACCAAGTCAATCAGATTGAGCCGTCCCTGATCAGACACAATGACACGCGCGTAGAAGTCGGCGAGCGTCAGCTTGCCCACTGTCACTTCCGGTACCGGCTCGCCGATTTTTGCGCTGATCTGTTCTACGTCAAGCGCCTGCCATTTGAGCAGATCGTTCTCGCTGCGGGCGTCGAGCAGGTGCACGTTTGCGAGTCGACCATTGCCCGTGTATGCGATCTTGATTGGTGCTGCCGCAGACGTCTGATTGATCGCGAGATTGCCGCGGGCCGAAAGCAGGGCGCTCGCCAATACAGCGTTCAGTCGTGCCGCCAGGTAGGGACGCACGGCAGCGATATCGAGGCTGCGCGCATCAACGCGGAGATC
>DATEOP010000306.1:0-6511 GCA_035274065.1 Burkholderiaceae bacterium | reverse complement strand
CAGCATCAGCGCAGTTCTGCGCTCATTGTGGAAAACCGCTGCCGGCCCGGGCGGAAGGCCGTTAACGCAGGTGAGGGCTACAAAATGCGGTTGAACCACCACATCGATAACAACGCCCCCGCCAACGCAAGTGTGGCACCTATCGCCGCGAAAATTGAGGTGACCTCGGTAGGCTGCTGACGCTCGAACGATAGCTTCGTGCTGAGCAGTTGATAGATTTTTGTCAGCTGCGCAGCGTCGGTGGCGCGAAAATATTCCGCGTTCGTCACATCGGCAATCTTCTTCAGCGCCTCCTCGTCGAGGCGCACGCGCATGTTCCAGCCTTCCGCGTTCACCACCGTGCCTTCGGTTGTCCCGATGCCGACCGTGTAAATGCGAACGCCGTAGTCGCTGGCAATTTCGGCGGCCTTAAGCGGGTCGGGGCCGACATTGCTTTGCCCATCTGACAGCAGCACGATCGCCACCTGTTTGTTGTCGCCCTTCGTTTCGCGCGCCGGCAACTCGTCGGTGCGTCGGATCTTCTTCTCGCCCGGGCGTGGGTTGATGAATTCCTCGACATTGATACGTGCCGCCGGCAGTGCGGCATCGAGCGCAATGATGAGTCCGCTTCCGAGCGCAGTGCCGCGCTGCGTCTCGAGCCGATCGATGGCCGCGGTCAAGTCCTCGCGATTATTCGTCGGTGATTGCACAACCGCCGCCGATGCCGCAACTGCGACGACCCCAATCCGCACATTGCGCGGCTGTGCTTCGATGAACGTCTTCGCAGCGTCCCGCGCGGCGCTCAGCCGGTTCGGCTTGACATCGGCAGCGCGCATGCTGTTCGACATGTCCAGCGCGAGCACGATCGCGTCAAGCCGCGCGGGTAACGTCAGCGCTGCCTGCGGACGCGCGATAGCGAGAATCAGTGCGGTGAGACCCAACGTCCATAACAGCAATGGCACGACACGACGACTGCGGCTCGACGCGCGCACCGAACCGCCGACTGTTTCAAGACTTGCGTACTGTGCCGAGGATTTTTGGCGCCGAGTTGCAAGCGACCAGTAAAGCGTGCCGGCCAGCGGTACGGCGACCAGCAGCCACAGCATGCTGGGCCACAGAAATGTCAGCGAACCGGTATCGAGCATCAGTTGACGCGCTTATGCGTGAACGTTGCCGTGGCTCCCGAGGCCAACTGGCTACGCCGCTTGCGCAACTGGGTAAATCGCAGAAGTGCCTGATCGAGCGGTTCGTCGGTTGTGAGTTCGAGACAGTCGACTCCAGCTTCCGCGAGCCCGGCACGCAACGTATCCTCGCGCTGCTTGGCGGCCTCAGCGAAGCGCTTGCGAAAGCGACGGTCGTGCGTATCGACGAAGATCTGATCACCGGTCTCAGCATCTTGCATCACGACCAGACCTATATTGGGCAGCTCGAGCTCCATCGGATCGTATAGACGTACCGCGACGACTTCATGCCGACGCGACAGCAGAGCGAGCTGCCGGCCCCAGCCGGGCTTGCTGATGAAGTCCGAAACGACAAACACCACCGAGCGGCGCTTGATCATCGGCTGTGCCGTTGCCAGCAACTGCGCAAGATCGGTTTCATTGCCAGCGGGCGCGGTCTGGACCCGCTGCATTCGATCGAGCACGTGCAGCACATGGCGTCGGCCATTGCGCGCGGGAATCATTTCGTTGGAGTGATGCGTGTGTAAAACGGCGCCGACACGATTGCCGTAGCGCGTGAACAACCGCGCGAGCACGGCGACGAGCTCCGCCGACAGCTCGCGCTTGCGCACCTTGCGTGAGCCGAAGTCGACCGAGCCCGACAGGTCAAGGATGAACCAGGCAGCGACTTCGCGATCCTCCTGGAACTCGCGCACATGCGGCGTTTGCAGCCGCGCGGTAACGTTCCAGTCGATGTAGCGTACGTCGTCGTGCAACTGATATTCGCGTAGGTCGGCCAGATCGAGCCCAAAGCCGCGAAAAAGCGTTCGGTAATCGCCCTGCAGCAGTCCGTCGAGGCGCCGCAACACGGTGAACTCGAGTCGTCGCAGCAGCAATTCCGAATCCGGCCGGGCGACCGGTTCATTTGCCGCGGGAGTGTTGCCGGGCTGTTTACGAAGCCGCGGCAACCCGAACATGCGCTTCCAGCGGTTTATCCGGGGCGGGGATCGCCTGCAACACGCGCATCACGATTTGATCGGCGGTCAAGCCATCCGACAGCGCTTCGTAGCTCAACACGAGACGATGCCGCATCACATCGGGCACGAGATCCACGACGTCCTCCGGTAGTACATAGTTGCGTGCACGAAGGAACGCGAGGGCACGAGCGCCCTCGATCAGGTTGATCGTGGCGCGCGGACTTGCGCCGAACGTGATGTAGCGAGACATGTCCTTCAGGTTGTAGCGATCGGGCCGGCGCGTTGCGGAGACGAGCTTGACCGCGTACTGCATCAGACCGGGGTCGACGTAGATCTTGCGGCACTCGGCCTGCAGTTCCATCAGCTGAGCCGTCGAACACACTGCACTGACGCTCGTTGCTGCGCCCGTCACGCGTTCGACGATGACGAACTCCTCTTCTTCGCTCGGGTAGCCGACCAGCACCTTCATCATGAAGCGATCGACCTGCGCTTCGGGCAGTGGGTACGTGCCTTCGGTTTCGATCGGGTTTTGCGTCGCCATTACGAGAAACGGCTCGGGCACGCGGTGTGACTCACCGGCGATCGTCACCTGCCGCTCTTGCATGACTTCTAGCAGCGCGCTTTGCACCTTCGCTGGGGCACGGTTGATCTCATCGGCCAACAACAGGTTGGTGAACACCGGGCCCAGTACGGTGGAAAACTCGCCCGATCGCTGGTTGTACATCCGCGTGCCAATCAGATCAGCCGGCAACAGATCGGGGGTGAACTGAATGCGCTTGAACTGCCCGCGAATCGTCTTTGCGAGGGTGTTCACCGTCAGCGTTTTGGCCAAGCCGGGCACGCCTTCGACCAGCAGATGCCCCTGCGCAAGGATTGCGACCAGTACGCGCTCGAGAAAATGATCCTGACCTACGACGATTCGTTTGACTTCATACAGCACGCTTTGCATCAGCGCGCCGGCATTGCGGGTTGAATATTCGTCCACGTTTCTTCCTACGGGTTCGTTTTCGGTTGCTGTAGATACATTCGAAAAATCGTCTGGTTGCCAGCGATTTGTTTCGCTAACCAATCACGCAAAAATAGTTGGGCTTTTCTGCGTCTTCTAAAACGGCGGAATACCGACGGCACCGCCGGCGCTTTCAATCGTCGCCGCGAAGCCGATGCCTGCGAAAGTGGGTCCGGTGGGATTCAGAATTGCGGTCACGATTCCGATGACTTCGCCGCTCATCGTGACCAAGGGCCCGCCCGAGTTGCCCGGATTGGCCGCTGCGTCGAACTGAATCAAGCCGGTCAAGATGCGTTTGCCTTCACGCGAGCGGAACTCACGGTCAAGTCCGGAGACGACGCCGGCGCTGGTCGACGGCCCAATGCCAAAAGGAAAGCCAACGGCAACCACCTCGTCGCCCTGCTGCAGGTGAGCAGTCGAGCCGAGCGTGGCGGCCTGCAGATCATCGGGCAGCTTCTTGGCCCGAATCACGGCCAGATCGTTCTCGGGGTAGGTACGGATAACCTCGACCTCCGATTCAGTGCCGTCAAAGAACGTCACCGACATGCGTTTGGCGCCGGTGACCACGTGCAGATTGGTCAGAATTGTTCCGTTATCGACGATCACGACGCCGGAGCCCACGCCGTTCATCCGCTCGCCGGCACCGGGCTCATCGTCCTCGTCGTAGCCGCGCACGCGTACCACCGACGGCATCACGGCCGCGGCGGCCCTGGCCGCACGCGACGGCAGCGTCTTGTTTTCCAGCGTGTGCAAAACTGCAGCGTCGATGTCATCCTGCGCCAACTCACGCGGGGCAGGCTGCATGCGATCGCGCGCAACGAAGAGCGCGAGCGCAATCAGCATGCCGCCAAACAGCAGCAGCGCGCGGTCATGACGCTGGAGAAAAGAACTCAGCCGTGCCGGCTTAGCGCTTACCGGTGCGCCGGCTGCCGCGGGGGTCCCTTTGGGCACTGCCGCGGGCGCCGGCGAAGGATCGGCCCTCACCGGCTTTGCAGCGCTATAAAGCGCGGGACGTTTCATCTGGAAAAAATAGCACGGACGAGTGATAGAGTGATCAAAAGCGCGTGGGCAGGAACGGTGCCGGTATTCGGCCTGTCATATGAGCACACTTTCGGGAAAATGGTTCGGCGCCGAAGTTGCAATGACTCGCCTTATGACGTGAGTAGGTGCTAAGAGAGATAGACGATGCGGTTTTTGTGGCCGGACATGCTCTGGCTGTTGCTGGCAGTTCCGTTGCTTGTAGCGGGTTACATTTTTATCCTGCGGCGGCGCAAACGCTCGGCGATTCGCTATTCGAGCTTGATTTTGGTGCGGGAGGCCGTGCGCGGCCAGCGCTTTCGCCGCCATGTCCCGCCGGCGCTGTTCCTGATCGCAATGGCGGCAGCTATCGTCGCGGTTGCGCGCCCGACCGCCTCGGTGGTGTTGCCTTCGCAATACATGACGATCGCACTCGCGATGGACGTATCGCGCAGCATGCAGGCGACCGACGTCGAGCCCACGCGCATTAGTGCCGCACAAGTCGCGGCAAGGTCATTTATCGAAGAGCTGCCGCGCAACGTTCGCCTCGGCATTGTCTCGTTCGCGGGCACCGCCAACGTTGTGCAGACACCCACCGACAACAAGCAGGACATGCTCGATGCGATCGACCGCTTTCAATTGCAGCGTGCTACCGCGACCGGCAGCGGCTTGATCCTGGCCCTCGCGATGCTGTTTCCGGAGGAAGGCATCGACATCGAAACGGTGATCGCCAATCAGGCGCGATCGCGTGGCTACCGGGGTGGCGCGGTGCCGATTGATGCACCACGCAAAAGCGAACCGAAAAAAGTGATTCAGCCGGTGGCGCCCGGTTCCTATTCGTCAGGCGTCATCATTTTGCTAAGCGATGGCCGCCGTACTGCCGGGCCGGACCCGATCGACGTCGCGAAAATGGCAGCCGAGCGCGGCGTGCGCGTTTACACCGTCGGCTTTGGCACGATCGAAGGCACGACGATCAGCATGGACAACTATTCTTTTTATGTGCGCTTGGACGAAGAGACGCTCAAGGCGGTTGCCAAGCTAACGGGCGGTGAATATTTCCATGCCGGCACGGGCGCCGATTTGCGCAAGGTGTACGCCAATTTGAGCACCAAACTGTCGATGGAGCGCAAGGAAACCGAAATCAGCGCGTTCTTTAGCGCGCTTGCTGCGTTTTTCGCGCTGGTTGCAGTGATGCTGTCGGTGCTGTGGTTTCACCGCGGCGCACGGCCTACGGTTTCTGCTTAGCTCGCCGGCGCAAGGTTGCCGGCACGCACGCCCAGCAGCCGAATTCGCCTCGTCAGATCTACGCGCTTCAGACAGTCGCCGGCAGCGCGCCGGATCTGATCGGCCTCGTCGGTCGGTACAGCAAGCGTGTTATCGCGCGTCACGGTCTTGAAATCTTCAAAACGCAGCTTGATGCCAATCGTTCTGCTCGTATATCGCTTGCGCTGCAGATCGTCGCTGAGTTCGACGCACAGTTCGGTAAAGATGCGGGTCAACTGCTCACGATCATGTATTGCGTGAAGGTCGCGCTCGAAGGTGGTCTCGCGGCTCATTGACTGCGGCTCCGAGAAGGTCACGACTGGCCGGTCGTCGCGTCCGAGCGCTGCATCGTGCATCCACGCCGCGTTTGCCTTGCCGAAATGCTGCGCAAGCAAAACAGGGTCGGTTTGCGCAAGCTCGCCAATCGTCGCGATGCCGAGTCGCGCGAGTTTTGCCGATGCCTTCGGACCGACGCCGTGAAGGCGCCGCACCGGCATCGGCCACAGGCGGCCTTCGATCTCAGCTTCGGTGACGATCGCCAGACCATCCGGCTTTTCAAGCTCTGAGGCGATCTTGGCGACCAGTTTGTTGGGCGCGAGCCCAATCGAACAGGTAAGGCCGGTTGCATCGCGCACCGCCTGCTTCAATTCGCGCCCAATCTCGCGGGCCGACCACCAGACCTCCGCTTGTGGGTCCGCGATACCGATGCGGTCGGCGTCCGGGTCTGCTGACATGCGAGCCGCGACAAGATCGGTGAGGTCGATGTAGATCTCATCGATGCCGTTGTCCTGGATTTGCGGCGCTACTGATTGCACCGCTGCCTTGAACTGTCGCGAGTACTTTCGATATTCGTCGAAATCGGTTGGCAACAAGATCGCGTCGGGTACCTTTTTCGCGGCTTTCATCAAGCCCATCGCGGAATTGACGCCGAACGCGCGAGCTTCGTAAGTGGCGGTCGTGATCACGCCGCGGCCAACGTAATCGCGCAGCCGTGCGAATACGCGCCGTGGCTCGCCGGTCGTGGGATCGTTCTGCCAGAACGGCTGGTGTCGTGAACCACCGCCGATGACAACCTGCTGACCGCGCAGCTCCGGATAGCGCAGCAACTC
>DATEOP010000305.1:0-5394 GCA_035274065.1 Burkholderiaceae bacterium | reverse complement strand
GCGATGTCGGCCAACAGATGTTCCTTGTCGCGATAGTAGTGATACATCAGCGCCTTCGACACGCCGCACGTTCGGGCAATGTCGGCAATCGTGGCCGCGGCGTAACCCTTGTCGGCAAACTCGCGCGCCGCTGCATCCCGGATGGCTGCGCGTTGCTTGTCGAATCCCGCCGCTTTAGTGCGAGCCATCGCTATCTTGCGTCGTACGAAATGACAACGCGCTCGGTCAGCGGGTACGACTGGCACGTCAGCACAAAGCCCTCTGCCACTTCGTGCGGCTCGAGCGCGTAGTTCTTCGCCATCCTGACCTGTCCATCAATCACCTTGGCGCGGCATGTGCTGCACATTCCGCCCTTGCACGAGAAAGGCAAGTCGATGCCCGCGTCCCGCCCCGCGTCGAGAATCGAATGCTGTCCCGGGATGAAGTCCACCTCACGTCTTACGCCGTCGATGATCAGCTCGATGTGGGACTGTGCCGCTTCCGCGTCGTCGATCGTCTGCACGGTCTCAGTCGGGATTCCAAACCGCTCAACATGCACATGTTGTGAAGGAACTCCGGCGGCGATCAGTGCAACCTCCACCTCATCGATCATCGTCAGAGGACCACAGACGAATGCCTCGTCGATCGTGTCGGGCGGTACCAGCGAGTCCATGAACTCGTTGACCTTTGCCGCGTCGATCCGCCCGTTAAACAGCTCGACTTCCTGCGCTTCGCGCGAAAAGACGTTGTACAGGCGAAAGCGCGTCAGATAGCGATCCTTCAGATCCTCGAGCGCCTCATGAAACATTACGGACGACTGTCGTCTATTGCCGTAGACCAGCGTAAAGCGGGAATTTGGTTCACGTGACAGCGTCGTCCGGATCAGAGACAACACCGGAGTTATGCCGCTGCCGGCAACAAACGCGGCGTAGTGTTTGGCTCTGGCAGCATCGAGTGGCGTGAAAAAACGGCCTTCGGGTGTCATCACGTCGATCTGATCGCCTGCCTTCAACGCCTCGTTAGCCCAGCGTGAAAATTTTCCGCCGCCCACCTTCTTGATCGCGACCCGAATTTCGCCGTCGTCTACTCCCGAACAGATCGAATATGACCGCCGCAACTCCTCTCCGTCGAGCGTCGCTCGCAACCCGATGTGCTGCCCTTGCACAAAGCGATACTCGGGTTCGAGCTCAGGCGGAAGGTCGAACTTGACGCTGATGCACTCTGGCGTCTCCGGCCGAACCTCGGCAATCCGCAGCGTGTGATACCTAGGTGTCATTACCAGTCGCAGTTCGGGTAAGCGCGTTGCAGATATTGCATCTCCGCCAGCAGCGACGTCAGGTGCTCGGTATGTACCCCCTCTTTGCCTTGCGATACGAATGAAGTTCGAGCAGGAACCCGCAACGTGGCAACATCGAGCACCGGACAAACAACTGACGACCATCGCGGCTCCAGCGTCGACCAAGCGGGCCCGAAGGCATGATCGTTTGTCGATTCGCTCGTCGCCGGCGAGCTGAAGAACTCGGCGGTGTATGGCCAGAGTGTGTCAAGGGCGCGCTGCATGCGGGCGTGCGATTCTTCGGTGCCGTCACCCAGCCTGATGACCCAATCGGATGCGTGTTGCACGTGATATCGGGTTTCGATCAGGCTCTTGCGTGCAATCTCGGACAGTTGCGAGTCGACCGATCCTTGTAGTGCGGCCCACAGCTCGCGCTGAAACATGGTGAACAGAAAATTGCGCATCAGCGTCAGGCCGTAATCGCCGTTGGGCAGCTCGACGATCGTCACATTGCGGAATTCGCTTTCGTCGCGTTCAAATGCAAATTGATCCTCAGTCCGACGCCTGCTATCAAGGACCCCTGCATATGCATACAGCGCACGTGCCTGACCGATCAGATCGAGCGCAATGTTGCTCAGCGCAATGTCTTCCTCGAGTACCGGACCATGACCGCACCACTCGGAAAGCCGGTGTCCGAGAATCAACGATGAATCGGCGATGCGCAGGACGCCGTCGAGGCGCGCAATCGGGCTGGCGACGTCATTCATCTGGTTGCCGACAAATGCGCGCGGCGCATTCACATGTGATTGACTTCATCCGGCAACGCATAGAACGTCGGATGCCGGTAAATCTTGTCTGCGGCTGGATCAAACATCTCCGGCTTAGCGTCCGGATCGCTCGCGACGATGTCGTCGGCGCGCACCACCCATACGCTGACGCCTTCCATGCGCCGCGTAAACACATCTCGCGCATTTTTAAGCGCCATCGACGGATCAGCAGCATGAACGCTGCCGCAATGTTTATGGTCCAGGCCGTTACGGCTGCGAATGAATACTTCCCAGAGGGGCCACTCCTTGCGGTCCATTTCGGTTCCTATGCCGCGACGCAATCACGATGACGCTTTTTCTGCGCGTGTGCCAGCGCTGCGTCGCGTACCCAGGCACCGTCGTCCCATGCCTTGACGCGGTCGGCCAGACGCTGTTCGTTGCACTCGCCGTGGCCGTTGACGACATTCCAGAATTCAGTCCAGTCGATCGCACCAAAGGTCCAATGACCCGTCGAGTCGTTGAACTTCAGATCGGGATCGGGAAGCGTCACGCCGAGCAACTGCGCCTGCGGCACGGTCGCATCGACAAACTTCTGCCGCAGCTCGTCGTTACTGATGCGCTTGATACCCCATTTGATCGAATCGCCACTATGGGTAGATTCGCTGTCATGTGGGCCGAACATCATCAGCGACGGCCACCACCAGCGGTTGACCGCATCCTGAACCATCGAGCGCTGTTCCTTCGAGCCCTTCATAAGCGTCAACAACAACTCGTAGCCCTGCCGCTGATGAAACGACTCCTCCTTGCAGACGCGGATCATTGCGCGCGCGTACGGCCCGTAAGAGCATCGCGTCAACGGAATCTGATTCATGATGGCCGCGCCGTCGACCAGCCAGCCCACGACACCGATATCAGCCCACGTTTTCGTCGGATAGTTGAAGATCGACGAATACTTGGCTTTACCGGTGTGCAGCGCTTCGATCAACTCATCGCGCGACACGCCGAGCGTTTCTGCCGCCGAATATAGATACATGCCGTGACCACCTTCATCCTGCACCTTGGCCAGCAGAATGCACTTGCGCTCGAGCGTCGGCGCGCGCGTGATCCAGCCGCCTTCAGGCAGCATGCCGACAATCTCCGAATGAGCGTGTTGGCTTATCTGGCGGATCAGCGTCTTTCGATAGCGCTCAGGCATCCAGTCCTTCGGCTCGATAAAGTCCCCACGCGCCAGCTTGGCTTCGAACTCGGCTTCATATTGAGCGTCATTCGTCACTGGCGCTTGATCACGCTCACCTGACGGAATGTCCATCGCCTGTGTGTACATCGTTACTCCTTTGCGCGCCGATCAACGATGCGCTTGGCCTTTCCCATTGACCGCTCGATCGCCATCGGCGTGGCCAGCTGCGCGCGCGCCGATAGGCCGACGTAAGCTTTGATCGCGTGCTCGAGCCTTTCTGCCGCAGCGCGCTGCGCATCGCGGCTCTCGTTCGCAAGCTGCGAGCCCATCTCGACATGCACCGTGAGCTCATCCAGATGCGCTGGCCGTGTGACTTCGAGGCTGTAGTGCGGCTCGAGCTCAGGCTGCTTCAAAATCAGCTCTTCAATTTGCGTCGGAAACAGATTGACCCCGCGAATGATCAGCATGTCATCGGAGCGGCCCGTTATCTTCTCGATTCGCCGCATGGTGCGAGCGGTCGGCGGCAACAGCCGGGTCAGATCGCGCGTGCGGTAACGAATCATCGGCAGCGCTTCTTTTGTCAGCGACGTAAAAACCAGTTCGCCTTTTTCGCCTTCGGGCAGCACTTCGCCGCTGTCAGGATCGATGATCTCGGGATAAAAGTGATCTTCCCAGACCGTAAGTCCGTCTTTGGTCTCGATGCATTCCTGTGCCACACCAGGCCCGATGATCTCCGATAGTCCATAGATGTCGATTGCGTCGAGAGAAGTCTTGGTCTCGATCGCTTCGCGCATCGCAGCGGTCCAAGGTTCGGCGCCGAAGATGCCGATCCGCAGCGAACAGGCCTTCGGATCAACACCCTGTTTTTGCATCTCTTCAACGATGGCGAGCATGTACGACGGCGTCACCATAATGATGTTCGGCTTGAAGTCGACGATCAGCTGCACCTGACGCTCCGTCATCCCGCCTGAGATCGGAATTACCGTGCAGCCGAGCTTTTCGGCGCCATAGTGCGCGCCGAGTCCACCCGTGAAGAGTCCGTAGCCGTACGCAACATGGATGATGTCGCCGCGGCGGCCGCCGGCGGCGCGAATAGAGCGCGCCATCACAGCTGCCCACGTCTCGATGTCTTTTGCCGTATAGCCGACAACGGTCGGCTTGCCGGTCGTTCCACTCGACGCGTGAATGCGTACGATTTTTTCCTGGGGGACCGCGAACATGCCGAACGGATAGGTATCGCGCAGATCGTGTTTCGTCGTGAAAGGAAACTTCGCCAGATCGGCCAAAGACTTCAGGTCCGACGGCGTAACGCGCGCGGATTCGAATTTCGCTCGATAGTGGGGCACGCTGTTATAGGCGTGTGCAAGTGACCAGCGCAGCCTCTCGAGTTGCAGCGCCTGCAATTCGCCTTGGCTGCACTTCTCGACGGGCTCTAGATCATCTGCCATCACAGACTCACGACTGCCTTGCCCTTCATTGTGTGCGATCGCCCGCGCATTACGACAACTGTCTTGCCGTGCTGATTGGTGACCTTGATGTCGTATACGCCGGTACGGCCTGTCAACGCGACCTCGCGACACTCGGCTTCGAGGGCGTCACCTTCGTAGACCGGCGCCAGAAAGTCGACCACGATGCCGGCCGCGACGGTCACTTCGTTGTGGCTATTGCAGGCGAACGCGAACGCTGAATCAGCCAGCGTCGCAATAAAGCCACCATGACATGTCTTGAACCCGTTCAGCATGTCAGGCCGCACCATCATCGACACTCGCGAGTAGCCCGGACCGACTGCTGCGACCGTCATGCCCAGACCTCGCGACGCCGCATCGTCAGCAAACATGCGGTCTCGCACCGCCTCCGCAAGCGCCTGTCCGTTGCGATGCTGTTTATCGTCCATCACTGCCCCGTAAAGCGCGCCGCGCGTTTTTGAATAAAGGCCACCACGCCTTCACGATAGTCATCGGATCGACCCAACTCCCGTTGATAGTCGCGCTCCAGATCGAGCGCCTGATCGAACGGCAAAAACATCGCCGCTTCGATCGCCTGACGCGTGCGTACGTATCCACGCGTCGGACCGGCAGCAAGCTCAAGCGCAACAGATCTGACGGTTGACATCAACTGATCGTCGGCCACGCAACGCCAGATCACACCCCACTCCGCTGCCTGCGTCGCCGTTAATTTCTCGCCAAGCAAGGCGA
>DATEOP010000304.1:0-9485 GCA_035274065.1 Burkholderiaceae bacterium | reverse complement strand
CCGCAGCCTGCGATGCGCCGCTACCTTCCGTGTACATCAAATCCCCACAGCAAGCGGTACTTGCTGCCCTCGTCGTTAGTGATATGCCGTGTGGCTGAGCGCCACATGGCATTTAGAGAAGGGATTTTTTCAGTGAGGAGGGAAGCGCAATCGAGGTCACTTCCAGAGGTTTAATGCCCTATTCGTGGGATGCGTCAGCGCACTTCCTACAAGATCGCGTACGACAAAGACCTACTCAGCGCCGGCGCCGTGAGATGCAGGTGATTCATCAGAGATCTCATGATGATGATGATGCGATCCCAACCAGCGCCCGAGCGCCTGCTCCATCAGCGTGTACATCGTCGGAACGACAAACAGTGTCAGCAACGTACCGAACGTCATGCCACCCACGATAACCCAGCCGATCTGAATCCGGCTCTCAGCGCCGGCGCCTGACGACATCGCAAGCGGCACTGCGCCAAGCACCATGGCGCCGGTTGTCATCAAGATCGGCCGCAATCGCAACACCGCCGACTGGCGAACGGCGTCGAACAAGCTCTCGCCGCGTTCCTGCAGTTGGTTCGCAAACTCTACGATCAAAATGCCGTGCTTGGTGATCAACCCGACCAACGTAATCACGCCAATCTGGCTGTAGATATTCCAGGTACCGCCCGTCATCCACAAGGCGAACAATGCACCGGCCATCGACAGCGGTACCGACAGCATGATGACGAATGGATCGGCGAAGCTTTCGAACTGTGCCGAGAGCACCAGATAAATAAATATCAGCGCAAGTGCCAGCGTCAAGTAAAAGCCGCCGCGTGCGTCGCGAAACTCGCGCGACTGACCGTTCAAGTCGGTCAATGCATCGGCGGGCAGAACGCGCTGCGCCACGTCGTCCATCACCTTCAGCGCATCGCCAATCGTGTATCCGGGCGCCAGGCTGGCCGTGATCGCTACCGCGCGCAGTCGTTGAAAATGGTTCAGCGACGCCGGCGATACGCCTTCGAGCACGGTCACCACATTTGCCAGTTGCACCATCGAACCGTCGCGTGCCCGCACATAGATATCGCTGATGTCGTTTGGCCGGCTGCGATCGCGCGGCGCCACCTGCACGATCACATCGTACTGCTCGCCGTCGCGCTTGAAGCGAGTGATCTGCGTGCCGCCGAGCATCGTTTGCAACGTGCGTCCGACGGTTTCGACCGGAATGCCGAGATCGCCCAGCTTGTCGCGGTTAATTTCGACTCGCAGCTCGGGCGTATTCAGCCGCAGGTCCGATTGCGGGTTCTGCACGATCCCGGTCTTCGAAATCTCGGCGATGAACTCCTGCGCAATACGATCAAGCTCTGCGAATGGCAGCTGCGCCATGACGATGTATTCGACCGGCAAGGAGCGGGACGACTGGCCTAGCGAAGGCGGATTGACTGCAAAGCCGATGATGCCCGGCAAGGTCTGGAATTTTTGATTCAGTTCGCGCGCGATCTCCTGCTGCTTGCGTGTGCGCTGTTCCCACGGTTTCAGGCGCAACACCCCGGTGCCGAAGTCGACCGACGGAAACCCGGCAATCGCGTTGTACGCCGCAGTTTCCGGAATCTCGTCGAAAAAACCCTCGACCGCACGCAGCTGCTCCGACGTGTATTCGGCCGTAGCCCCGGGAGGGGACTGCATGCGGCCGAATATGACGCCACGATCTTCCAGCGGAGCCAGCTCGGAGCGCAGCAACGAGAAAAACAACGCACCGAAGCCCGCCGCGACAAACCACACCACGACGACGATCCATCGACGCTCGAGTAGCCACGCAAGTGAACGGGCGTAGCCATTGGTAAGAGCCGTAAGCCAGCCTTCGATCATCGTGAAGATCCGGCCGTGCTTGTCTTCATGTTTCAAAATCTTGCTGCACATCATTGGCGACAACGTCAACGCGACAAAGCCGGACACAAGGACAGCGCCCGCTAGCGCCAGCGCGAACTCTATGAAGAGCCGGCCGGTACGCCCGGTCGCGAAGGCCAGCGGCGCATAGACCGCAGTCAACGTCAGCGTCATCGCCACCACCGCGAAACCGATCTCCTTGATGCCCTTGACCGCTGCCGACACGCGATCCATTCCGGACTCGACGTTGCGGTAGATGTTCTCCAGCACGACGATCGCGTCGTCGACCACCAGTCCGATCGCGAGCACCATTGCCAGCAACGTCAGCGTGTTGATGGTGAAACCGAACGCATACATCAAAGCGAACGACCCGACCAGCGCCAGCGGGATAGTCACCAGCGGAATCAACGTCGCACGCAGATTCCGCAGGAAAAAGAAGATCACCAGCGCGACCAGCAGCACGGCTTCGGTGACGGTCCTGAACACCGACGATATCGAGCGCTCGATAAACACCGACGAGTCGTAGCTGATGCTGATGCTCATGCCCGGGGGCAGGGTCGGGTTGATCTTGACAAGCTCCTCACGCAACGCCTTGGACAAATCGAGCGGGTTGGCAGTGGCTTGCTTGATCAACCCCATGTTGATCGAGTCCTTGCCGTTGTAGCGTGCGATCACGCGCTCGCTTACTGCGCCGACCGCAATGTCCGCCACATCGCGCAACTGAACCGGGTATCCCTTGACATTGGCCACGATCAGGTTTTCAAACTGCGTGCGTGTACTGACATCGGTCGACGCAACGATCGAGAATTCGCGCTGCGCCGATTCGATTCGTCCCGATGGCAGTTCGATGTTCTGCCTGCGTAACGCGTTTTCGACATCCTGCGGAGTCAGCCCGTAGCCCGCCAGCCGATCGCGATCAACGTTGATGCGCATTGCCGTGACCCGTTCGCCGTAGATGCGAACATCAGCCGCGCCGGGCAACACCGACAAGCGGGGCTTCACGTAGCGCGTCAAATAGTCGGAGGCGTCGAGCGGAGTGCGCTCACCGGCCTCAACTGCCATCCAGATCACCGGAAAGGCATCGGCTTCGACCTTCGCGATGACCGGCTCATCGACGGTCTCGGGCAGTCGTGCGCGCACGCGTGCGACCTTGTCGCGCACGTCGGCCGCGGCAGAGTCCGGATCGCGCGTAATGCGAAAGCGCACGTCGATATTGCTGCGCTCGGCCTGCGAGCGCGAGGTCATCAGCTCAACGCCCTCGATGCCGGCGATCGAATCTTCGAGAATCTTGGTGACCTGCGACTCGATGACGTCGGCCGACGCGCCTGGATACGTGGTGTTGACGCTGACGACCGGTTCATCGATGCGCGGATATTCGCGCACGTCGAGCCGGGTGTACGAAATAGCCCCGATCACCAGCACCAGCAGCGATAGCACCGTCGACAACACAGGGCGGCGGATGCACAGTTCAAACAGGCTCATCAGCTCGCTTTCATGCGCTACGGAATCGTCACCTTGCGTGCTGCGTCGCCCTTGGTATCCGACGCTGAAGCTTTTTTGGCGGCGGCAGATTGATCGAGCCCCTTGCCCTGCTGCGCAACGATAGTCACCGGCTGACCGTCGCGCGACAAACGCATCCCGGCTGTAACAACCTGGTCACCTGCCTGCAAACCGTCGACGATTTCGACCCGCGCATCGCGCCGCACGCCGATTTTCACCGGCACTCGACGTGCCTTCCCATCAACCACTCTGTAGACAAAAAACTCCTGCCCTTGCGGCACGATCGCTTCTTCGGGCACCAGCAGCGCATTGGCGCGTTCGCCGATGATGACACGCACACGCACGAACATTCCTGGCCGTAGCTTGCCGGCGGTGTTTTCCAGTTTCGCGCGTATCTCCAGCGAGCGTCCGTTGGCGTCAACGCGCGGATTGATCGCGTCGATCTGGCCGGCGAAGCGCTCACCCGGAAGCGCGTCCGCCACGACTTCGATTCCTTGCCCGACCCTGATCTGCGTCAGATTGCGCTCAGGCAATCGAAAATCGACCTTCAGGATCCTCACATCTTCGACGTTCACCAGATCAGCGCCGTCCTTGACGTAATCGCCGATGCTGACGCCACGGATACCGACCACACCGTCAAAGGGCGCAACAATCCGCATCTTCGACAGCCTGGCCTGCGCCAGCTTTAACTTTGCTTCAGCCACTTGCGCATTGGATGCTGCAGTGTCCTGTGCGCTGGAGCTGATGAACTTGCGGCTTGCAAGATCTTCGCTCCGCTTCAGGTTCGCCAGCGCGAGGTCGTACTCCGCCTTCATCTGCGCCACTTCAGCCTCATTCAGCGCGTTGTCGAGTGCGATCAGCAATTGCCCCTTGCGCACGATCTGGCCATCTTTGAAGCCGATTGCAGATATGCGACCCGGCACTTCGGGACGCAGAATCACGCTTTCATTGGATTGCAGCGAACCGACCGCCTGCAAGTCCTCCTGCACGGTGGTGGGCTTCAACTGAACGACTTCGACGACAATGGGTCCGGCAGCTCCTCCTTTGGCGGCGCCTGGACCGGCGGGAGCGGTTTTGGACGCGTCGGGCGCGGCGGAGCCCTTGACACCTGCGACCGCATTTGGCCCGGGCGACAACCGATCCACCGCAAAATAGGCGAGAACCGCGACGATCACTAACGCAATGATCGCCACAACGGTGGTTCGATTTCTCTTCATGTCGAGACGCTGCGCTTCGCGCAACCTGGAGATTGAATTTAGCACCCGGCAAGCGGGCGTATTACGTCGAATAGTCAGATGCAGACACTGATTCAACGCCTAGGTTCGCCAATTCGTCAGCTCGTTCGTTACCGATGTTGCCGGAGTGACCACGCACCCAGCGCCACTCTATTTCGTGCTTGGCCGCAGCATCGAAAAGACGCTGCCACAAATCGGCATTCTTGACCGGTTTCTTGCCGGCGGTTTTCCATCCCCGCCGCATCCAGGCGGGTAGCCACTCGGTAATGCCTAATCGGACGTATTGGGAATCGGTGTGCACGATCACACGGCAGCGGCGCTTTAGCGAACTCAATGCTTCGATTACCGCCATCAGCTCCATCCGGTTGTTCGTGGTTCGATGTTCCCCGCCGAACAACTCCTTTTGGCGATCGCCGTACAGCAGCAGCGCGCCCCAGCCGCCTGGCCCGGGATTCCCCTTACACGCACCGTCGGTATATATATGAACAACGTCGCTGGTGCGCGCAGCGCGCGCATCGGGCTCTGCTGAGTTCAAAACAATGCTACGAGCATGCCTCATCGGCGCGCAGCAGAACGTGCGCCGTCATTTGCAGCGTCGGGCGCCTCGATCACCGCTGAGCTCGAGTCGCCAGTCAAAAACGTTCGGGTTGTCGCAGCGGGTGCAAGCCGTCGCGCCGGCTCCTCCTTGCCCTTCCATACCGCCCCAATCAGCCGCATTCCGCGAACTCGCTTGACCGCAGTGAGCATGTAAATCGCGCCCAGAAACGGCCACCAGCGATCTCCCGCTTTTTCCATGAACTGCCAGCGCGCCAGCCAGCGCTCCTGTCGCACCGACGGCACATAGCAACCGAAGCGGCCACGCTCGACGTCGAACGACAGCAGCTTCAGCCAGTCCTTGATGCGCGGCAGTGTCAAAAACCGTCCCTCGCGTGGAAGATAAGGCGTCGCGCCCAGTCGGGTTAGATACTGACGCACACCCCAGAGGCTGATCGGATTGAACCCGGTGATCACGACGTGGCCCTCCGGGACAAGCACACGCTCGACTTCGCGCAGCACCTGGTGCGGGTCCTGGGTGAATTCGAGAATATGCGGCATCACCACCAGATCGATCGAGTGAGTCGCAAACGGCAACTCTTCGTAACGGTTAATAACTGCGATTCTCGGATGCCCGCTGCTGTACTCAACCTCGGGCACACGATCAGCGGCGCAAAAGCGCAAGGGCATTCGGTTTTCTCGCAGCGCGTCGATATCCGGAAGCCCCAGCTGCAGCGCGTGATAACCGAAAATATCGACAACCGCGGAATCGAGCTGTATCTGCTCCCAGTCGAGCACATACTGCCCCGCAGCCGAGCGCAGAAACTCGGATAACCTTCCAATCGATGCGTCTTCGCTCATCATTTTTGGTGCGCTCACCGATGTCCGATCTGATTATCACGCCAGTGCCGGCGTTCAAAGACAATTACATATGGCTGATTACACGTGGCAATGAAGCCGCGGTCGTCGATCCCGGCGACGCCGAGTCCGTGATCCGCGTACTGGAAGAGCAAAAACTTCGGTTGACAGCGATTCTAGCGACGCACCACCATGCCGACCATGTCGGCGGTCTTGTCACGCTCAAGCAGCGTTATTCCGCCACCGCGTACGGCCCCGCACGCGAGAGCATTGCGCAGTTGGATCATCGTCTCGCGGCGGGCGAGTGCATCGAGGTGCTCGGCGCACGGTTCGATGTCATCGACATTCCGGGCCATACCGGCGGTCATATCGCGTTTTACGCAGCGGGGATAAAACCACCGGCATTGTTTTGCGGCGATACGCTGTTCGCGTGTGGGTGTGGCCGTTTGTTTGAGGGTACGCCGGAGCAAATGCTCGCGTCGCTCGATTCACTTTCCGAATTGCCGCCGACCACGCGTGTTTACTGTGGGCACGAATACACAGTCGCCAACATTCGCTTTGCGCTGGAAGTCGAGCCTAACAACGGCGAATTGCAAACACGCGCTGCGATGGCAACCGCGATGCGCAAGCGCGGCGAGCCGACATTGCCATCGACGATCGGTCTTGAACTCGAAACCAATCCTTTTATGCGCTGCGATGTACCCGCAGTTCGCGCCGCGGCATCTGCGTTCAGTCCGGGCGCAGGCTTCGCGCGGGTTTCGACGTTTGCAGCAATCCGCAGTTGGAAGGACGGCTTCCGCTAGCCGTTTCGGCATTGAGAAAGGGATCTTGACGCCCTTTCTACGTTCTACCTACACTGGCCTCGACACTGTAGATTTTGCAACATGCTTTTTTCAAGAAGATCAGCGACCTTCTGGTTTGCCTTTGGCATCTGTTGCACGTGGCTGGCGGGTTGCGCCAGCACCGGCGGCGAGGTGCAAACGTCGAGTCCGGTTGAAATTTCCCCCGCACCCGCCGCCTCCCTCCCGCCTTCACCCCCTTCCGCAGTTTCTTCCTCTCCAGCTTCTTCTTCCACTAGCCCGGTCACTCCGGCGCCCAGCGCCTCCGCAGATCTTGATCCTGTAGTTCCGGTGATCGTCGTTCCCGACAAAGCGCCGGTGCCGCAAGTTGAGCCGCCCTCGCCGCCGTTGACGCGCGACCTATGGCATCGCATCCGTCTCGGCTTCAAGATGCCGGATCTCGAGACGCGACTCGCTGAAGATCGCACTCGCTGGTACGCAAGCCAGCCCGATTATTTCGGGCGCATGACGCAGCGCTCGAGCCGCTATCTGTTTCATATCGTCGAAGAGATCGAACGGCGAAGCATGCCGACCGAGCTTGCGTTGCTCCCGTTCGTCGAGAGCGCGTTCGTGCCTGAGGCATTTTCGTCTGCAAAGGCTGCCGGGCTGTGGCAATTCATTCCTTCGACCGGCCGCAACTATGACCTCGAGCAAAATATGTGGAAGGACGAACGGCGTGACGTCGTCGAATCGACCCGCGCTGCGCTTGACTATCTGCAGAAGCTGTACGACATGTTTGGCGACTGGCACCTGGCTCTGGCTTCCTACAACTGGGGCGAAGGCGCAGTGTCACGAGCGATTGCAAAGAATCGTCGAGCCGGGAAGCCGGCGCGGTATACCGATCTGAAGATGCCAAACGAGACGCAGTACTACGTCCCAAAGCTGCAGGCGATCAAGAATATCGTGGCTGACCCCGAGAAGTACGGCGTCACCTTGCCTCCAATTGATAACGCGCCGTACTTCATCGCGGTCCATAAAACGCGCGACATTGACGTCGACACCGCCGCGAAGTTAGCGGAGATGAAAGTCGACGACTTCCGCGCGCTGAATCCTGCATTTAACCGCCCGGTGATACTCGGAGCGGGCGGGGGTGCGCATCTGCTGCTTCCGGCTACCAAGGTCGAAAGATTTCAGGCGAATCTTGCGGCGTGGGAGTCGACGGGCCAGCCGCTCGCGAGCTGGACCACCTACAAGACCAGCGCGTCCGATACTTTGGCATCGGTGGCGAAGCGAGCCGGAATCAGCGAAGAGCAGCTGCGCGATGCGAATCAGATACCGCCTCGCTATCGGCTCGCCACGGGCTCCACCATCCTGATTCCGCGGGACGAAACAATGGAGTCTGACATTCCGGCAGCAAGTCTCGACGGACGCGTCGCACTCGTGCCGGAACAGGCTAATCTGCGGAAAGTTACGTATAGAGTGCGGCGTGGCGATACCTTGACGAGCGTCGCGCACCGTTGGAAGGTGCTGCCAAAGGATTTGATTATCTGGAACCGTCTGACATCGCAAACTTTGTTCGCAGGGCAGCGGCTTGAATTGACGGTGCCGGCAGCGCAGGCGCGCGGTCGGGCGACAAAGAAGGCAGCGCACAAAGCGCACAAGCCCGCGACTGCTAGCACCGTTCGCGCGCCAGCTCGCAAGCGGTCGTATTAGTTCGTAGATAGGTCGAGATGGGATTTCTGGCCGGCAAGCGGCTGCTGATCACCGGTGTTCTTTCGAATCGCTCAATTGCGTACGGCATCGCGCAAGCGTGCGGGCGGGAAGGGGCAGAGCTGGCATTCACCTATGTCGGCGAGCGCTTTCGCGAGCGCATTAGCGAGATCGCCGCACAGTTCGGGTCGGATCTCATCTATGACATGGACGTCGGTGACGATGCGCAGATCGCTGCCACCTTCGATGCACTGAAGCAGCGCTGGGACGGGCTCGACGGGCTGGTCCATTCAATCGGTTTCGCACCGCGCGAAGCGATCGCCGGCGATTTCGTCGAGGGCCTGTCGCGCGAAAGCTTTCGAATAGCGCACGATATTTCTTCGTACAGCTTTCCGGCGCTTGCAAAGGCAGCCCTGCCGCTGATGGAGGGGCGCAAAGCATCTCTGCTAACGCTGACTTATCTGGGTTCAACGCGCGCAGTGCCCAACTACAACACGATGGGTTTGGCAAAGGCGAGCCTTGAAGCGAGCGTGCGTTACCTGGCAGCCAGTCTCGGTCCACGTGGAATTCGCGTCAACTGCATTTCGGCCGGCCCGATCCGTACGCTCGCAGCCGCAGGCATCAAGGGTTTTTCGAAAATCTTGTCGGCCGTCGAGAGCACCGCGCCCTTGCGGCGCAACGTGTCCATCGAAGACGTCGGCAACGTGGCGGCATTCTTGCTATCTGATCTAGCGGCGGGCATCACTGCCGAGATCACGCATGTCGATGGCGGGTTCAATGCCATGATGGGATCGCCGCTGGAAATTGAATAGAGCGACCTTCGCACTAACGTCTTAAGGATAAACAGGACCACGGAGAAAGAGATGGCCACCGCCGCCGAGCTCGACATCAAAATGGACCCCGCGTCGCTGTATCGCGAGGAGATTTATACGGATCGTCGTATCGGCACCATTCGCGCGATGATTCCGGTCACTGCCAAGGGCGACGCCGACACTGCGCGCGAAACGCTGTACATCGG
>DATEOP010000303.1:0-2066 GCA_035274065.1 Burkholderiaceae bacterium | reverse complement strand
CACGGTCGACGTTGCTTCGTGCGGAATGACAGTCGACGATTTGCAGACCGAGCTCTTCACGCGCTTTAACATCACCGTCGAAAAGTCGACGTTCAATACGCTGACGTTGTTGCTTACGATCGGAACCACACGCTCGAAGTGTTCGCGGCTGTACGACGCGTTGATGCGCATTGCTCGCGAAAAGCGGGCTCCGCGCCGCCTGTACCGGACACCCGACCTGCCACCGTTCACCGAACTTGCCTTTCTTCCCCGCGATGCGTACTACGCAACCGGCGAGCTGGTGCCGTTGCTCGATGAGAACGATCAGGTTAATCGAGAACTCGCAGGCCGAATCTGTTGCGATCAAATCGTCCCCTACCCGCCCGGGATACCCGTGCTGGTGCCCGGGCAGCGCATCACCGACAACATCGTCGAATACCTGGTGCGCTACTTACGCGTGCAGAACAAAGTGGAATTGCACGGCGTCGTGTACCAGGGCTACGTGCCATCGCTGCGCGTGTTGTCCACTGAGGAAGAACATCAGTTGATTGCGCTGGTGGCAAGCCGGCCGCAGCGGCGTCGCGCCGCATAACCGACGGAATATCAGCTACCGCTTCTATAATCTGGTGTTGCGCAGCGAGCGACGTTCGCCGCGTTTATTTTGCCAGCAAGGAGTGCGAACGATGACGCACCTGATGAATACTTACAACCGGCTGCCGGTCGCATTTACGCACGGCAAAGGTGTGCGCTTGTACGACGAGCTGGGCAATGAGTATCTCGATGCGCTGGCAGGAATCGCCGTGAACGGACTGGGTCACGCGCACCCGCGACTTATCGCCGCGCTGTGCGAGCAGGTCGGCCGCCTGATTCATACGTCCAATGTCTATCGCGTCCGCGAGCAGGAAGGCCTGGCCGATCGAATCTGCGCACTGTCGGGCATGCAGGAAGTCTTTTTCGGCAACTCCGGCGCCGAAGCCAATGAAGCCGCGTTAAAGCTCGTTCGCATGTTCGGCCACAAACGTGGTGAGCCTGCGGCACAGACGATCGTCATGGAGCGCGCGTGGCACGGTCGCACACTCGCAACACTGGCAGCAACGGGAAGCGACAAGGCGCGCGCGGGCTTCGAGCCGTTTCCCACTGGATTTATCAGCGTTCCATACAACGATATTGAAGCGGTCCGGCGCGTTTGCGATGCCGACCGTCGTGTTCTTGCCATCTGGCTCGAGGTGCTACAGGGTGAAGGTGGAATCTATGTTGCCGACCTTGAGTACGTCAAAGCATTGCGACAGTTGTGTGATCAGCGTGGTCTGTTGCTGATGATCGACGAGGTGCAGAGTGGCGTCGGTCGCACCGGCAAGTGGTTTGCGCATCAATGGGCTGGTATCAAACCCGACGTGATGACGCTCGCGAAAGGGCTGGGGTCCGGCGTACCCATCGGTGCTTGCGTTGCGGCGGGTCCCGCTGTCGGCGTATTTGGGCCCGGCAACCATGGCACAACGTTTGGCGGCGGACCCCTAGCGATGCGTGCGGGCATCGAGACGCTCTCGATCATCGAACAAGACGGCTTGATGGCCAACGCCGTTGCGCAAGGTGAGCGGATCGTCAACGGATTGAAGCGCAAGCTGGCCGGTGTTAGCGGTGTCGTGCAGATACGCGGCATGGGGCTGATGATCGGCATCGAGCTTGACCGGCCGTGCGGAGAGCTGGTGCGGCAGGCGCTGGCCGAACGTTTGCTGATCAATGTCACCCATGACACCGTGATTCGAATGCTGCCGGCCCTGATACTGAGTGCCGAGGAAGCGGACTTGATCGTCGAGCGTCTGGCGCCGTTGATCTCGGCGTTTTTGCAGTCGCGTACTGAGATTCAGAAGACGACCGCGAAGGCGGCTTAGTTGCATGGCCGGCGGTATTCGCCACTTTCTGCAATTTGCCGACTTCGACCGCAACGAGCTCGAATGGGTCTTCGAGCGCTCGCGCATTATCAAAGACCGCTTCAAGCGCTATCAGTTCTACCAGCCGCTGTCCGACCGAACGTTGGCGATGGTGTTTGAAAAGGCATCGACGCGAACGCGCGTGTCGTTCGAAGC
>DATEOP010000302.1:0-3934 GCA_035274065.1 Burkholderiaceae bacterium | reverse complement strand
CTTTGCTTTTAACACCGACGCGTTGTCAGGTCCGACTCGAATCATTGCCTTCTGGCCCGCTGACAGCGCCTCGAGTTCCGGATCCGCGTATTGATGCAAGACCTTCGGCTGCACCAACACGATCGGCGCCTTGACGTCCGGCGTCGCGATCAGATGGTCGATCACCGCTACCAGCCGATCGTTGAAGTAGCCGTCCGGGTATCCAAGCTCGCGATACGCCTGCTGGAACAGTGGGTAGAAGCGAACGTAGATCGCCACGAGCTGCTTGGTGTCGATTGCATTCACCAACGCGACCACCGGCGCATAGCGCGCCGAGTTGTCGGGAGCGATGATTAGATTGTCCCCGCTGTTGCTTGTTGCCAGAGCACCGGATGTCGGTTGTACAGGCCACAAGCGCGGCGCGGCCTTGCTGCGCGGTAGATTGTCGATCGTCGCCACGATATTGCGGATCAGATTCATCGGCTGCACGAAGTCCGGCAGCTTGTTGCCTTTGAACAGACTGGCCAGTGCGTCGCGCAGTGCCGGATCGCTGGCATCGAGCGTTGCCGGCGGCGGTGAGGTCAGCTCGGCCTGCGCGCGCTCGATCGGATATTCGATCTTCGGTGCGGCAGGCGCGGGCGCCGCGGGTTCAGGTGTCTGAGCGACGGGCGGAGCCGGGACCGCGGACGTCCCGCTCGTGTACCAACGCGCAGCGAAGATCAGAGCCGCGGCGAATGCGATAGATCCCGCTCCCCATGCCATCGTCGATTTCGTCATTGCCGTCCCTCCCAATGACTGATGCGAATGAGGTCTGACCGCGGGGTAGACAAATATGTTCCGGCTATCTGAAACCGGTGTAAGGTCTTCGGCGTCGCAATGACAAGAAGGCGCCGATGAAACCTATCGTTGGCACATCCTGGCGCTTCTCGGTCACCGTCGGTAGTGCATTGATTCTTGCTGCGTGCACGACACAGCAGACGCAGCCGTTCGCTGACCTTAAGTTCATTGCGCTGGATGTCGCAGTGACATCGCGGGCGTACGCGGATCTTGCCTTCCCAACCAGCGATCCGCTGGAGGAGCTTCCGCTCGGGACTCGTCTGCTGAGTTTGCCGCGCACCGACCCCGGCCTCGGACCGGTTTGCTCGATGGTCGCCGATGAGACGATCGAAGTCAGGGGCGGTGTCACCGGCGCGTTGTTCGACGTCAGGGAGCCGGACAATGTCAACAACGGCGATCTGCAGGGAGCGCTCAAACGCCTACCCGGCGGCAACCCGTGCAATGGCATCGAGCTCACCAAGCTGGAGATTCGGTTGAATCAGGGGCTGCAAATCGGCGTTCCAACGTCGAATGGAACAGTGCGCGCCCGATCATCGAATGGAGATCTGTGGCAGGGCATCGATTTCCAATTCAAGCTGGACGGCGTCGACCGGAATTACGCACCGGCGCGCAGTCGGGCGACATTCAAGTTCACGGCGTCCCATCCATCCGATGGCCGCACACTGTTGGTCAAAGGAACATTCCGCCTGCCTGAATTCGACTTCAATCCGGCATTTTTCTAGCGCGACGCGTCGGCACCGTCATTGTTCAGTTCATCAGCACGTTGACGATCGCATTGCCGATTCCCATCAGGGCGGCACCGGAGATCAGCCCGGCACAGATAGGCTCGAGTCCTTCAACCCAGAACTCGTGGCCGCGCGTGCCCTTGGTCTTGTAACGCCGACCCATTATCCAGAACACCATTGCTCCGACCCACATCGCAAATGTCGCTTCGGGCGGCAACACGACACCGAGACCGATCGATACTGATGACAATGGAAAGCGACCCTTGGTGACGATGCGTGCGATCTCGATCGCGGCTGCAGCGACTGCTGCAACCACCATCGATACGACGGCCGAATACGGCAACGCGGTCAACCCTTTCGCGATCAGCTCGGCAACTCCTTTCCACTGCAACGCTGCCGGAAAAGCGAACTGATCGGACACCATTGCAGCGGTTGAACGCACGCCGTTCGCATCCGCCGGCAGGAACAGCAGAAAGAAGAGCGGCACGCATGCAATTGCACCGGCGAATATGCCGATCACATGACCCACGGCTTGCTGCCGCGGCTTCGCTCCCAGCATGTAGCCGGGCTTGATATCGGACAGCAAATTGGCCGAGTTGGCCGCGATCTCACCGGTCATCCCCGCCGGAATCAGATTACTGGCGGGATTGGTTCGGTCAATCGCACCCATCGTGAACTGGGTGATCTTCGACAGCGACCCGGTTGGCGTCCACGAGGTGAGCGCCATCGAGTTGGTGGCGATTACTGTCAGCACGAAGATCAGCGGTAACGAGACGAATGCCAACAGCCATGGCACACCGAAGAACTCGTGCGTGACCCACGCGCCGAGCGCACTGCAAATGGGAACACCGATAAACGAGATCCACAATGGGAACTCGATGTGCTTCAGCACATCCTTTCCCTCTTCTTTTTTTCTACGCTTCCACAAACCCTTAAAGATTTCAGGGCGACCGAACAGGCTTACCAGCGAACCGACCACCATCATCGTCACGCCCCACCACAGCGACCATTGGTTGACGATTTCGGCGCGCGAGATCGGCACCGCCACGCCGCCAGGTCCGACGCGTGCGGCGATATCGCCCGCCTGAATCATGATCGGCGCAAGGATGACGAAGTTGATGAACGCACCGAGCAGACAGCTCGTCGCCACAACAATGCCGATTAGCCCGCCGATGCCGAGCATCGCCGCATCGAGCGTCAGCCGCAGCCCGAGCTGTCGAATATCGGTGCCGAGAATCGTCGGTATATAGAGATTCCCCTTTGCGGCCGCCGCGTAGTAGTACGAGTCGAGCCGTTCGTGGAATGTCCACGGTTCTTTCAGCCCAGCCCACTTATCGAGCTGCAGAATCTTGAACTGCGTGAGCTTCATCCATCCATCACTGATGATGAATTGATAAAGTCCCGCGCACAATGCAGTGAGGCCGAGCAGCCGCGCCTTGAACATCCCGGACGCGGCTGAGCCGGTGTACAGCGCATCGAGCACCACACCACTCGCGCGCCCCTCGGGAAACGGCAGTTGTTCCTCGTTGATAAAGCGCCGCTTCATTGGAAATGCCAGCAGCACGCCGATCAGCGAGACCACGCACATCCACACCACCATGTGCCACCATGGAATGATCCTGCCCGTCACCAGCATGTAAGCGGCCAGACTGGCGATCATCGGCGAGACCATGTAGCCGGCCGCGGTCGCGATCGACTGCGTGCAGTTGTTTTCGAGGATCGTGAAGTCCGAGGCGATTCCCGCGCGATTCATGATTCGATACAGGGCGAACGCCAGGATCACGGCCGTAAGGCCTACTCCAATCGTGATGCCGGTCTTGGCTCCGATATACAACGCGGTGGCGGCGAGCACCGCACCCAGCAATGCACCGGTCAGCGCCGAGCGAACCGTCAGCTGCGGCATGTCGCCGCGGAAGACGTTCTTGAACCACCACTCGTCCTTCTGCGCGCGGGTCCAGGTCCGGACTTGTTCTTCGTCTAGCTGTTTGATCGCCATCTCGCCCGGTCTCAGGAAAAGCTGCGTTATCTTGGCATTGCCGACAAACAGAACATCCAACAGCTGACATGTACGACGCTTACTGGCCAATTGCGTTGCTGATCTACTACATCGTGGTCTTCGTGGTCGCGTTCGCCTGGCGCTCGTTGCTGGTTTACCGTCGCAGCGGCATCAATCCGTTGGTGTTGCCGTCGAGTAATGATGCTTACGGGTATGTGGCGCGCGGGTTCAAGTTGACGATTGTCGGTATCGCCGTCGTGGTGATTGCAATGGCCCTTTGGCCAGCATCGCGAAATTACTTCGGCCCTTGGGCGGCTTTGAGCAGGCCGGCCCTCGCCTACGCGGGTTGGACGTTGTTGATCGCCACCTTGGTATGGCTCGTTATCGCTCAGGTGCA
>DATEOP010000301.1:0-4642 GCA_035274065.1 Burkholderiaceae bacterium | reverse complement strand
TGGGTTAGCGCACCGACTGGATATCATCGTCCTGTCATCGGAATCGACGATCCGGCCGATGCGAATTACTGCCCGTGTTCAAAATTCAGCTTCGTCGCACCAGGCAGTTGTGTCGACTGCCGGCATTAAGCAGGCCGTTGTTGTGCCACCCAAGTCGTCTGGATCTGGCTCTGCAGTCAATGGCGGTGAGTTCCTGATGCTTGCCCTTGCAACCTGCTACTGCAACGACCTCTACCGTGAGGCGGCAAAGCTGGGCGTGCAACTGGACGAGGTAAGCGTAGAGGCCAGTGCAGAGTTTCCCGGAATCGGGCTCGCCGCCACCAACATCACCTACTACGCTGAAGTTTCTTCACCGGCCTCCGAAGACGAGATCACGAAGCTGCTGCGCCAGACAGACGCAGTGGCGGAGGTTCAGAACACCGTGCGAGCGGGTGTTCAAGTGAGGTATGAAAAAAGCCAGTAGGCCTTCGACGCGAAGACATGGCCTAGGCTTCGATCAGATGTGACCGACTCTCGCATTTTTCCGGAAATCCCCACATTCAGGCCATTGAGCCATCAAGACCTCATGATAGTGCATCAGTGGCTTCGGCGACCGCACGTCGCCCGGTGGTGGCTCGATCCGCCGACGCTGCTCGAGCTCGAGCGCGACTACCTGCCACGAGCAAAGAACGAGTCTTCAACGCGTGCGTACATCGCTCTGCTCGCCGAAGAGCCGATCGGCTTTATCCAGTCCTATGTCGCGTTAGGTTCGGGAGATGGATGGTGGGAGCTTGAAACCGATCCGGGAACTCGTGGAATCGACCAATTTCTGGCCAATTCCGACCAGCTCGGCCGCGGCCTTGGAAGTACGATGGTCAATGCCTTCGTCAAGCTTCTGTTCCAGGGTCCTGCCGTGACCAAGGTGCAAACCGACCCGTCGCCGGACAACGTGCGAGCTATCCGAAGCTACCAGCGTGCAGGCTTTGTCATTGATTCCGAGATCATCACGCCCGATGGGCCCGCGTTGCTGATGTTGCGACATCGTACTTCGCGATGATTAAAAAATCGGCTGCCATCGTCTTTCTCGCTCTATGCGTTGTGCTGGTGGCGCCGGCGCGCGGTGCCGGTGACGCGCACATGGCTTTCATCGATTCGCAAATTGCCGCCAATTCCGGAAAGACAGGCGTCTACGTGCTCGACACCGGCACCGAGGCTCTGCTGGCGAGAGCCTGGCTCGCAGACCATGCCAAGGAGTCGGTGGAGGTCCAGTACTTCATCTGGAGCACTGACAATATCGGCATTCTCGCCGCCGAGGCGCTGTTACGCGCGGCTGAGCGCGGAGTGCGCGTCAGGGTCATCGTCGATGATCTGTTGATCGATGCGCCGGATAAATCACTGATTGCTCTGGCTCGTCATCCAAGAATCGACATTCGTATCTACAACCCGCAGACGTCGGTCGGCGTGCCGATGCACAAGCGGCTGCTGAATCTGCTGACCGATTTCCGTGGCGTCAACCAACGGATGCACGACAAGACGCTGGTCGTCGACGGCAAGATTGCAATTACTGGTGGACGCAATATGGCCGCCGAATATTTTGATTACAACCACGATTACAATTTTCGCGACCGTGATGTGTTGTTGCTCGGAGAATCAGTCAAGGAAATGCGCGCCAGCTTCGAGCGTTTCTGGAACAGCGACATCAGCGTGAAGGTCGAGAACTTATACGGCCGCCTGGGGACGATGCAGAAGTATGTGCATGTAAACGACGACGAGGTCAAGCAGGTGTATCAGGAGCTGCACGAATACGCTAAGTCGCCTGGGAACTTCGCGCCTGAAGTGCGCGCTGCGATCGGCGCCACGCCGGAGTCTTTTGGCCGCGTCGCGCAGAGCATGCGATGGAGCCAGGTGCAGTTCATCAGTGATCGCCCAGGCAAGAATGAAAATAACTTTCGACTGGATGGCGGCGGGCAGACAGCCTCGGCGCTCGGGAAGCTGGTGCAAAGCGCACAAGCCCGCATCGTTATCCAGTCGCCATATCTGGTGGTGTCCGATCAGGCCAAGGAGCTGTTTCGTCAAATCGCGTCGCGCGGCGTCACTGTTCGCATCAATACAAACTCACTTGCCTCGACCGACAATCTCCCAGCTTTCAGCGGTTATCGCAACCAGCGCGAAGAGTTGCTCAAGATAGGACTGCAGATTTACGAGTACAAGCCGGCGCCGGCGATACAGATCAAGCTGATGCAGCGCTCTCCCACCGCGACCAAGAAAATGCCGGTGTTTGCGCTTCACGCCAAGACGATCGTGGTCGATTCAAAGACCGTCTATGTCGGAACCTTTAACTTCGATCCGCGTTCAGAAAATCTCAACACCGAGGTTGGCGCGATCATTCACGATGAGTCAGTGGCGCGCGCGGTCGAGGCTTCGATCGAGACCGACATGGCACCCGGCAACAGCTGGAGTGCCGCAACGGACAACCCCGATCAGTATGTCTCGATAGCCAAACGAAGCAAGGCGTGGCTGTTTCAAATGATGCCGATAAAGCCGTTGTTGTGACCCAGCGTCCACTCGCGCGCTATTTCATTGGCGCGATGCTAATCCTGGTAGGACTGATTCACCTGCTGCCGTTGTCCGGCGCGCTAAGCGGCGAAAGACTGACATCACTTTACGGACTGACTTTCAGCGAACCGAACCTCGCGATCCTTATGCGCCATCGCGCAGCGCTCTTTGGCATGCTGGGCATGTTTCTTATAGTTGCCGCGTTTCGGCCAACGGTGCGCACGGTCGCGTTCATCGCGGGCCTGATCAGCGTCGTCTCGTTTCTATTGATCGCCGCGACAGTGGGCAACTACAACGACTACATTAGACGAGTTGTAACCGCAGATGTCGCTGCTTTGGTTTGTCTTGTCGCCGGCTTTGCGGTCCATCTTTACGCGCAGCATCAAGACGTTGCAAAGCACCGACGTGATCTGGCATAACGGAGCTCGTCAAGAAGGAGAAAAAATGCCGAAGGGATACTGGATTGTCCGCGTCGATATCACCGATCAGGAGCAGTACAAGGCGTATATCGCCGCAAATGCTAAGCCGCTCGCAAAGTACGGCGCACGCTTTCTAGTCCGCGGCGGCCGCCTCGAAAACCCTGAAGGCAGCAGCCGCGCTCGCAATGCGGTGATTGAGTTTCCCAGCTATCAGGCAGCACTCGATTGCTGGAAATCCGCTGACTATCAGGAAGCGATCAAGCTTCGGACGCCGGTGTCAACGGCTGATTTGCTCATCATCGAGGGTTACGAGGGTCCGCAACCCGCCTGACTTCGGATCTAGAGCTCGGCGACGAGCCGCGGCGTTGCATTGCATGCGCGCGCACGCCACCTCGACGCTGCAGATCGGCCACTATTTGTAAGAACGCCTTAACCAGTCTAGCGGCCCGCCGCTCCTCTAGGCACACGACATGAGCGTGCGTATACATCTGGGCGTCGCTGACCCTTACCGTCCTTAACTGAGGATCGGGAATGAATTCGATTTCCGAGACTGCGCCGATGCCAACGCCTTTGATGACAGCTTCTCGAATTGCTTCGCGGCTGCCAATTTCCATCACCACTCGAGGCGTCACGTTCGCTTTCAGCAAGGCGTCGTCCAGCGCTTTGCGCGTGGTCGAACCAACCTCGCGAAGAATCATCCCTTCGCCCTCGAGTTCGCGAATGCCAATCGATTTACGGCGCGCGAAACGATGCTTTCGATGCACAAAGATAACGATCGGGTGGCGGCTATATGGCAAGAAGTGGAATCTTGGATCGTCGTTGAATTGCGCCAGGACCGCGACGTCCGTCTGATAATCGACCAACGATTGAAGCACTGTCTCAGAGTTGCCGACACGCACGGACACCTGCATCTGCGGGAAACGCCGATTGAAACCCGCAAGCATCTCGGTCACGTGAAATGGGCCCACCGCACCCACACGCAAGTGCCCGGATTTCAATTCACCCGAGTCTTCGAGCAGATGCACAGTCTCGCTTTCGAGCTCGAAAATTTTCTTCGCGATCTCGAACAATTGCTCGCCGAGCAGGGTCAGCGTCACCTTGTGTCCGCGCCGGTAAAAGAGCTCGCAGCCGTATGTCTCTTCCAGAAAGCGGACCTGAGTGGTTACGGTTGGCTGGCTGACATGCAACAGCCTCGCTCCACCTGTAAACCCGCCGGCGTGCGCAACTGCATAAAACGACCTTAGCTGAGTCAACCGCACGAGCAGCTCCCTGTGGCCTGTGGACAGAATAGCTTTTTTGAATGTATTACTGCAAATAAAACTATTTGATCAATAGTGCCGCGATGTGCACCCTGCGCGAACGATCGCAGACTCATTGGGCTCGCACGAAGGCGTGACATACCAGTATCAAAATCCGGTGGCGATCAGATTTGGCCCAGGCTCCGTCACGGAGCTGCCCGACATTTTGAAAAATCGCCGCGCAGTGCTGGTAACGTTTCCAGAAGCCGAACAGCTTGGCCTCGTGGAGCGTTTGCGTGGGATTCTCGGCGTGGCACTTGTCGGAATTGAAGATCGGATCGAACCCAACCCCGACGTCAGTTACCTGCGTGCGATGTACGAGCGCTTTTGGCGCGATCATGGTGATTGCGAAGCGCTCATAGCTGTCGGTGGTGGCAGCGCGATCGATAC
>DATEOP010000300.1:0-9255 GCA_035274065.1 Burkholderiaceae bacterium | reverse complement strand
ACTGCGGGTGGAAACGAGAAACATCGGACAGTAAGTGGCGTCGGCGCCGCCTTCTTCAACGCCGTACAACAACTAACGCTTTGCGAGCCAGCCCATAAATGCGGGCCTGCGCAAACCGTGCGGAGGTCGAAAATTACACGGCCGAAAGGCTTGCGATGTTTTGATCAAGGAGAACAACAATGGACGGCGCCCCCTATCCACCGTACCCACCTTATCCACCATTCCCGCCGTATCCACCGGTAGTTGTGTCATGTTGCTGCTGTCACGGGCACTCGCATGGTTATGCAGCGCCGGGGTATGCAGGTCAGCCGGTTCCCGGCGCAACGCCGCCCGGCGGTGCTCCTCCGTCAGGAGGAGGTGGCGGTGCTGCACCCGGCGGTGCAAAGCCGGGTGGTGGCGGAGGCATACGGTTGCCGAACCCGCTCGAGGTTTTGCTCGGTCCGGCCGCCGGCTTAGCTGGCGGCCTTGCGGGGTTCGCAGGCGATGCTGCCGGTGTGGTGGGTGGGGTTGCTGACGGTTTGGGCGATTTGCTGGACTCGATCTTCTGAGGAGGTTCGATGGCCACAACGTTCACAGCACGGCAGCAACTGATACGGACTGCGATGGCGGCGTTATCTCCCGCGCAATTCGCGCGACTGCGCACCTATCTGGACGCAGTGCGTGTCCAGACCGACGGCAGGCTTGCGCAGATCGAAGCCGAACGCACCGCGTTGCTGGAGCGCAAACAGAAACTCGACGCTGCGCTTCAACGTCTGGCACGCACCGATGCATTCGACTCGCTGCGGTCAGCGCTGCAGCGAGGCGAGCGTCTGCGGACACAGCTCACCCCGGTGGCACGACCAACGAAAACGCCGGTCAAGCGGCCAGCAAAAACTCCAGCTAAGCGGCCGGTAAAACGTCCCGGCCGCTAGCGGCGCGTCCGTGCTTTCATGCGGCCTTGCTAAGCGCTTCAACTTCGGACGTCGAAAACCCTTGCTGCGCATGCAGAAACCGCACTAAGCGCTGGTTGAACTGGACAGCGTGGGTGATGGGACCCATATGTCCCATCCCGTGCAACACTTCGTGCTCGGCGGCAGGAAGCGCCGCGCGCAGCACTTCAACGATGCGGCGCGCAACCTCCACCGTACGCGAGCCGCTGACCAGCATTGCCGGCATTCCGAGTCGCGCTACATCGACTTGCTGAAGCGGTTCATCAAACAGTGCGCCGAAGTGTTGCATGACGCTATGCATGCGAGCTGCAATCAAAGCCTGCTTTGCGGCCGGCAATGAATTCCATGCGCCGGCGCCGGACCAGAAATCGACGAAGACCTGCGCGGCTGAATGGCTGTTTCCGTTAGCGAGATGTTCACGCATCGAGCCAGCGATAGCGATGACCTCCTGCGCCAGTGACGGATCAACGGCGTCATCGAGCACCAGGCGAAACAGCACAGGTTCGTACGCGACCACGCTTTGCACCAGGCCTGGGTACATCGTCGCCAGCTTAAGCGCGACGGCGCCACCAAACGAATGTCCCACTACATGCCCGCCGCCTGCTTCCTCAAGCGCCGATACAGCGAGCGTGGCCTCGTCAGCGAGCGTCAACGGCGCTTCACTGCACCATGCGGGTTGCTCACCGTGGCCGTGGAACTCGATCGCCCGCACGTGAAAGTGCGGCCTTAGCATTCCTGCCAATTGATCCCATTGTCTGGCTGAGCTGGCGCTCGAGTGCAGTAACACAACGGCCGGCTTCTGCGGCTTTATCAGGTACACGGCGTTCTCCCTAATGTCCGACGTGCGCAAGGATCGGCGTCAGCGCCTTGCCGATCCGCTCCATCTGCGACGGCGTTACCAGAGCTTTCAACACCTCGACGAAGCGCGGTTCCTGCACTCCGCTGACGATGTATTGCCAGCGATATGCCTTCAGCAGCAAATCACCAATCGCTGATTTTTCGGCGGACGAAAATTGACGGCCAGCGCACGCGACGAAGTAGTCAGCATCGGCTTCGGCCTGCATCTGCACGATGCCATCGACGGCGCCGACAAGATCGATCAGGTCGGTCACGCTCTGGTCGCGCTGCGCATCGTCCAGTCGTGCATGTTCGCGCCGCCATTCCATCTCATCGAGGATCGCGTGCTGCGATTCCTCTTTCCAATGAAACAGAAACACGTCTCTCCAAAGATCCGAAAGATCCGGATCGGCATCGATGCTGGATCGATAGTGCGCTTGTGTGAACAACTCGATGTCCAGCGTGAGGCCCAATACGGCCCACGTGGATTTGCTCAGCACCGCACTGGCAACATCATTGGGCTGCGGCTGAAAGCTGTATCCAGAGGGCATTTCTGCTGCGGCCATCTGGTCCAACCGACGGAACAACTCCTGATGCTTCAGCTCTTCGTCGGTAAAGCGCACGAGCGCTTCGAGCGCAGTTTGATCACCGAACCAGTGATGCTTGCTGATCTCGAGAATCTTGGCGCCGATATATCGTTCGACGAGTCCGAAAATGTTGGCGTAGGTGCGTCCCTGCACTTGCGACAGGAAGCGCCTTTCGGCCGGCTGCAGAAATGTCAGTTCGTTCACTTTCGACAGTCCGTCAGGCATGAACTTCTTATCGAAATCGAATTTGCGGCCGCGAATGACATCCTGATCGATATCCCAGCGAATACGCTTGGACGCGGCGATGCACTTCGCGTAACGCTGACTGGTGGGCTCGATCTGGCCCACGGACTCTTGAATGACTGCATTCATTGCGATGTTCTCCAGTGAAAGTTCTAACGGCGCTAGGCGCACGGGGTGTATCGGACCGAAACGCGAGTGGAATCGGTAGCGCCTGCAACCTCGGCGGCAACCGAAAGCAGTTCACTGCGATGGAAGCCGAGGTCACGCAAAATGCGCGGATCAAGAGCACGAAGCGCGGCGTACGTCGCCTTTGCGCACTGCCGGCGCCTCCATTCCGCAGCCACCTGGCGCCAGAGGTCGCCTGCGGCTTGCAGCGCCACTTTGACTATCTCGCGTAATTGGTAAGAGCTGTGCGCGCGCGCGGCGTGATACAGCTGGTAGCTGGTAAAAAGCACGTGCGGTTCGGTGCGACCAATAGCGGCATCGCCAAAGCCATTACCGGCAAAGACCCTGAGTGCGCTTGCTTCGCTGTCGTTGCGTAACTGAAATGTGTTTTGCATGGTTCGTCCTTTCGAAAGACGAACTGTGCTGAACGAGGCGTTGCACGAGCGTTCCTCGTCTTCCTGCCCGGCATCGTGCAGAGAGCGCCTGACGCATTCATTTCCTGCGCCGAATCGATTCTTACGTTTGAAACAAGGTGCTAAGGCGAATCGCCGCAGCATGCGAACGCCGAGCTGCGCCGCTTCCGCAAGAAGTAACCTGCCTGCGTCGCGTATTACTGGGTCACGCGCTCCGTGGCACCGCGCAACGCGGCGATCAGCGGTGCGTGGGCAATCTTGCTTTCAACGACTATTCGGTGAAGTAATTCGTCAAACTCGAGTTCGGGCCAAACAGACTCGATAGCGGTGCCCGGAAACTCTGAAAGGCGCCTGCGAAACTGGTCGCGAACCTGACCGTTCGCCGTCGGATGAGCAGCTGCATAAGCCAGCACGCTGCGCGCGCAGGCGGTTTCATTTTGCGCCTGCAGGATTTCAGCGAACGATCTGACGGCATCAAACTTCAGCGCAGGCGACCCAAGCGCCAGTGCAATGCTCAACCCCTCCGCCAGGGCGGCACGCGCAGCGTCGATATCTCCACGTCGTACGGCCAGGCTTGCGCCATTGATCCTTGCCCACGACACGAGCGCGCGGTTGCTCGTGGCATCGGCCACTTCGAGGATACGTTCGGCATGCGACTCAGCCTCGGCAAGATCGCCCATCTTTATCGCAATATCCATCAAATTGCAGAAGATGAATCCGCGCGTACTGATAATGCCGTCGCGCTCGCAGATCGCGAGGCTCTGTTGCAGATACGCGATGGCCGCCGTGTATTCCTCTCGAGCTATGCAAAGAGAACCGAGATTGTTCAGACAAAGCGCCTCGCCTCCACTGTCGCCAAGCTGCCGGTGTTGCACTAACGATTGGAGCGACAAGCGCAGTGCTTCATCGTAGTTTGCCAAGCGCTTCTCGACCAGCGCCAGATGATCGAGCGTCACGGCGGTCCAGTGTGCGTGGTCCTCAGGCGATGCTGATTCGAGCGCTTGTTTGAAGTAGCGTCGAGCATCTTCCAAGCGGCCCAGCTGCAACGCACATGTCGCGAGAACGTTGAGTGCCTGCTTGTTAGTAGCGTAGTCACGGCTGCGGACGGGGGCCTCGAGCGCTTGTGTCGCGTGGGACTCGGCGTCCGCGAATCGATTCAATCGATACTCGAGATGCGCCATCCGGCTCAGCAGCAATGACCGGAGCTTCGCGTCGGCCTGCACGCTCGGCGCATCTATTGTCGTCCGTAACAGAGCAAGGCCTTCTTCGAAGCGACCGCGGTAATCGAAGTAGTCGAGCAGCGTCGCTGAGCTGCCCTTCAACGCATCGAGCCGGCCGTGTTCGATCGACCACGTCCATGCGCGCTTGGAGTTCTCTAACTCGACATCGATCGTCCGTAGAGCCGACCGTTCGCCCGCAGCTGCGGACAATTGCAACTGTGCAAGCAACCGATGGAAGTACGCAGCGTGGGCGGAATGTGTGTCGGTGCGCGCGGCCCTGTCGCCGAGCCGAGCTGCCGCCAGTTGCTGCAGCAGTGGGTGCACGTGCAGCCGTGTGCCTTCCTTTCGCAGCAGCGACTTGTCGGCAAGCGCACCCAACACGGGCAGCGGCGCGCGAGCGACCGCGCGAGCAGCTTCCACAGAGAAACCTCCGTGGAAAACCGACAGTTTCGCCAGCGCTTCGCGCTCGACTGCCGTCAGTAGCCGCCATGAGTGGTCGAAAACGACTTCAAGACTGGCGTGCCGGGGCGGGTGCGCCGCGTCCGTTGCGTGCAAGAGCTCCGTGCCGCGCCGCAGCTCCGCGGCGATCTCTTCACACGACAGCACGCGCGTCCACGCAGCGGCAAGCTGCAGCGCTAGTGGCAGGCCTTCGACCTGTTGACAGATGTCGACGATCGCCCCGGCTTCCACCGCCGGCACCAGCGCTGGTTCGACGCGCTGCGCCGCCTGCACAAACAACCGGACGGCATCGAACGCTTCGAATTGTTCTTGATCCTCTTGCTCCGGAAAAGGCAGGCCTTCAAGGGGCAGAAGCCACTCGTTGATCAGGGCGAGACGCACGCGCGAAGTGACAACGAGTTTGATCCGGACACATGCGTTCATCAAGCTTTCAACAACCGAAGCGCCGCTCGTCAACTGTTCGAAGTTGTCAAGCACCAGCAGGATGTTCCGCTCGCGCAGAGACTTTGTGATTTGATCCAGCGGGTCGCTGCTGCCCTTCAGCGAAACGCCGAGCTCGCGTGCTATCCGGCTACCCAGCTCCCGCGCTGAGTCGATGTCCTCCAGCGGAACAAACACCGCCCCGTCAGGAAAACGCGGCCCGAATTCGCGCATCGCGCGCTGCGCGAGCCGGGTCTTGCCGACGCCACCGGGTCCGACCAGGGTTAGCAATCGGCAATCGTCCTGCGCCAGCAGCTTGCCGATCCGGCGCAGTTCGACGGTGCGGCCGACGAAGTCCTCATCGAGCTTCGCGGGTTCACCCGATGCCGCGGGTACCGGTGTCCACACGGCGGTGCCGAGCGAGTCGTGCAATGCGCGCAGCTCGGAGCCGGGAGCAAGCCCAAGGTCGTCCGCGAGGCGCTTTACGAAGTCCTGATACGCCTGACGCGCGCGCGCGCCCTGACCGCCACGCGCCAGCCACGACATGTGTGCGCGCAACGCGGCTTCATCGAGCGGGTCGGCGTCGAGCAACCGCGTCGACAGATCGATTGCTTCGGTCGTATCGATGTCCGCTGCCAGGCGGTTAAGCGCCGCGTCACGCCAGGCAAGTCGAAGGCGATCGCGCTCGAAGCCCAGCCAGCTCGACCACGCTTCACTTTGATCGTCGTCAAATCCGGCGAGAAGCTCGCCGCGGTGCATTGGCAGCGCATCGGCGATGCGCTGTTCGCGTACTGCCGAATCGAATGCCCACACGTCGGTGTCGGCATCAAAGCGCAGGGCACCGCCCTGCGACTCGATCCCTCCCGCCCAGCGCAGTGACTGCAGCCGGTGCAACGTCTTGCGAAGGTTGGTGTAGGCGAGCTTGTTTTCCTGCTCGGGCCAGAGCAGCGCCGCCAGTTCCGCGCGCCCTACCCACGCGCGCTTCAGTGCAAGAAACACCAGAAGCTGGTTGCGCCGCTCGAAGGGCAGAGCGAGCGATTCGCCGCCGTACTCAACTGTCGGCGATCCGAACAGAAGGAGACGGACCGTCATGTAGGGACCCAAGAGAATCGATCAGCATGCGCGAAACCTTTTGCGGCCGCAAGTGGAACGCTCGTGCAACGCCGCCGTGAATAAGGTTCGCACCTCACTTGAACTCAGGGGCACACGATGACCGACAAGAATCACAACAGCCGCGTGCGGATCGGCGCTTTGGCACTGTCGATGGTACTGACGATTGCCGCGGCGATTGGACTGACCACGGCCAGCGAATATCAAGGACCTCGGGCCGACGCGCAGGCGCGATGCGGTATCGCGACAGCCGACGAGGACTCAGGTTCGCTGCTTCCGACCGCGCCAAACGACGATCCCGAGCTGACGCGGCTCGATCGCGCAAACGGTCACCACGGTTAACTCAACTACTTAACGGAGAAACATTCAATGAACGCTGTACTCGATGCATCAACCGCTACACCGAACTTCGCTGCGATCAAGCAGCGCCAACAAGCCACGTGGTCGAGCGGAGATTACGCCGTGGTCGGCACCACGCTGCAGATCATCGGCGAAACGCTTGCAGAGGCCGCTGATATCAGGGCCGGTGAACGCGTGCTCGACGTCGCCGCGGGCAACGGCAATGTCACGCTCGCTGCCGCGCGACGCTTCGCGAACGTCACGTCCACCGATTACGTCCCCGCTCTGCTCGACAAAGGCCGCGAGCGGGCGAAAGCCGAGGGGCTCAATGTGCGGTTTCTCGAAGCCGACGTCGAGAATCTTCCGTTCACAGACGCGAGTTTCGACGTCGTGGTCTCGACGTTGGGCTCGATGTTCGCGCCAGATCATGTCCGCACCGCGCGCGAGATGATGCGTGTGCTGCGCAGCGGCGGTCGCATTGGGCTGGCGAGCTGGACGCCGCAAGGGTTCATCGGCCGGCTGTTTAAGACCATCGGCGCGCATGTACCGCCGCCGGCCGGTGTCAAGTCGCCTGCGTTGTGGGGCACCGAAGCCCACATGCAAGCGCTGTTTGGTGAACAGGCGCAAGAGATTCGCTGTGAACGGCGCTACTTCAACTTTCGCTATCTGTCCGCCGCGCACTTCATGCAGATCTTCCGTGACTACTACGGTCCAACGCACAAGGCTTTCAACGCACTCGACGACGCGGGAAAGCAAGCACTTGAGCGCGACATCGTCACGCTGCTCGATGAGTTGAACGTAGCAGGTGAGGCATCGCTGGTTGTGCCCAGCGAGTACCTCGAAGTTGTTATCAGCAAACGGTGAGGCGCGATGAATAGCAAGATAGATCTTGTTTACTGCGCATCCCTGCTGCTGATAGCGTGCGCGAGCCCATCTGTTGTCGATGTACCTGACACGCTGAAGCCGGCCGCGAACGAATCACTTTTGATGGTGATCGCGGCCAAGGGTGTGCAGATCTACGAGTGCCGCGCAAAGAAGGACGCGAGCGTCGGCTTCGAGTGGGCCTTCGTCGCACCCGAAGCCGAGCTTTTCAATGCGCGCGGCAGGAACATCGGCCGGCACGAGGCGGGACCGTCTTGGCAGGCCAACGACGGCAGTCGCGTCGTGGGAACGCTGAAACAGCGAGCCGATGCATCCGTGAGCGGCGCTATTCCCTGGCTGTTGCTAACCGCGAAATCGAACGGACCCGCGGGTTCGTTCAGCAATGTGTCGAGCATTCAGCGTGTCAACACCGTCGGCGGTGTCGCACCCGCGACGAGCTGCGGACGTGATTCGGCCGGCGCAACCGCTCGCGTGCCGTACACGGCCGACTACTACTTCTTTATCAACCGATAGCACTTCACTTAGAGGAAATCAGAATGAAACACGCAACACGACTCTGCTTTGAGCGTGCATTACAGGACATCAACTGACGTCGGTATTGCAATGGGCAAGCAGATTGGCGAGTTGGCGGTGCAGAAGTTCCTTAGCACTTCGGATTAACGAGCGAGACCGCGGGCCGGTTGGTAGAGTCGTGTTTCATCGGGTGTTTGAGATTGGGCTGAGGATGAACTGCGCGCTTTGCATGGATCAGAAGTTTTTGTGTGAAACATGCAGCAAGTTGACCCCTTGGCCATGCCCGCTGGAGCACGACTGCTCGATGCCGTGCCCGCAGTGCAATTCCGAAGGCGATTCGCCGAACGCTTTCGAATCCGCGGATCCCGACCTAAGCAATGAGCACTATTGACCGGACGGGTTGCCGGACGCGCGGGCCGCGCTATCTTGCCTTCGTACTATTCGGATCGCTCAACTTGTCGTCGGCGATGGCCATTGAGATTGAACCGCTTTGGAATTTCAACCAGCCGGCGCTGAGTGAGCAGCGCTTTCGTGCAGCGCTTGCCGGAGCCAGCCGCGACGACGCTCTGATTCTGAAAACGCAGATCGCGCGCAGCGTTGGACTGCAGGGTGATTTAGCAGGTGCTCAGCAGATCCTGAACAGTATCGAGGAGGAAGTTGCGAGCGCTAGCACTGAGGCCCGGGCACGCTATGAACTCGAAGTCGGACGGACGCTAGCGTCGGCCAAGCATGAGGGTGAGTCACAGACACGCGACGTCAAAGGGCGGGCACGAGCAAGATACTTGCGCGCTTTCGAGCTTGCGAAAGGCGGGCAGCTCGACGCGCTCGCGATCGATGCCCTTCATATGCTTGCGTTCGTCGATACCGCGCCGTCGGACCAGCTGAAATGGGGAGAACAAGCGCTTGCGATGGCGCTTGAATCAACTCAGCCCGCAGCACGGAAATGGGAAGTCTCGCTACGCAATAACGTCGGTTACGCCTTGCATCAACTGAAGCGCTACGATGAGGCGCTTGCGCAGCTCGAGAAGGCGGTGCTGCTGCGCGAGCGAGCCGATGATGCCGAAGCCACCCGTGCAGCGCATTGGATGGTCGCATGGACTCTGCGCTCTCTGAATAGGCCTGATGAAGCGCTGACGAT
>DATEOP010000299.1:0-2925 GCA_035274065.1 Burkholderiaceae bacterium | reverse complement strand
TTATCGATCAGCCCATACTTTACGGCATCGTCGGCCGACATGAAGTTATCCCGATCGGTGTCTTTGGCAATCTTCTCGACCGGTTGGCCGGTGCGCTCGGCCAGAATCTTGTTCAGCCGCTCGCGCAGATAAAGAATTTCTTTGGCATGTATCTCGATATCGGCTGCCTGGCCTTGAACGCCACCCAGCGGCTGATGGATCATGATGCGAGAGTTCGGCAAAGAGTAGCGTTTGCCTTTGGCCCCCGCGGCCAGCAGAAATGCTCCCATGCTCGCAGCAACACCGATGCAGATCGATGAAACGTCAGGTTTGACGAACTGCATCGTGTCGTAAATCGCGAAGCCTGCGCTAACTGAACCTCCGGGAGAATTGATGTACAGCGAGATGTCTTTGTCGGGGTTCTCCGATTCGAGAAACAACAGCTGTGCAACAACCAGATTGGCGGTCTGCTCGGTCACCGGTCCGACGATGAACACGACGCGATCGCGCAACAGTCGCGAGTAAATGTCGTAAGCGCGCTCGCCACGGCCGCTTTGTTCGATAACGATCGGGACCATGCCGAGGCCTTGCGGCTCCATGGCGGTGCTCATTTGCGTTGTGCTCATGACCGAATACCTCATTTCCCTTTGTGCCCCATCAACTCGTCAAACTCAATTGGAGTGTCGACCACCTTCGCGCGCTGCAGCACCCAATTCGTAACGTTATCCTCAAGCGCAACAGATTCAAGTTCAGCCAGCCGCTTGCGATCCGACAAATACCAGTTAATCACATCCTGCGGCTTTTCATAACTCTGTGCAATCTCCTCAACCAGCTTGCGGATCTGATCCGGCCTGGTCTGCAGATTATTGGCGCGCACGACTTCGCCTAGCAACAGACCAAGCCGCACACGACGCTCTGCCTCCGGGGCGAACAAGTCGAGTGCGAGCGGCGCATCCTTGGGCGCCATGCCTCGCGCGATCAGATCGGTGCGCGCACCTTCGGCCAGGCGTTGTTTTTCCGACTCGACCAGCGACTTTGGAACCTCGAACGAGCTCGTAGCAAGCAAGGCGGCCATGGTCTGATCCTTGACGCGAGCTTTCAGACGCGAGGCGACTTCGCGCGTGAGATTGTTCTTGATCTCAGTACGCATCTTGGCGACGTCACCGTCTGTGACACCCAACGAGCGCGCAAATTCGGCATCGAGCGGCGCCAGCACCGGCTGTTGCACTTGTTTGACGGTCACTTCGAACGTGACCGCCTTGCCGGCCATCGCCTTGGCGCCGTAATTGGCAGGAAACGTTAGCGGGAAGGTCTTGGTTTGCCCCGCTGCCATTCCGCGCACTGCGGTCTCGAATTCCGGCAGCATGCGGCCCTCACCCAGCGTGAACTTGAAATCGCTGGCGTGTCCTCCGTCGAACGGCTGCCCGGCGTGCTCGCCCTCGGCAAGCATGCCTTTAAAGTCGATTGTTACCGCGTCGTCATCCTGGGCTGGCCGCTGCACCTCCTCGAACGTCGCGCGTTGCTTCTGCATGATCTGCAACGTGCGCTCGATTTCAGCGTCACCGATCGCACACGTGGCTCGCTGCACCTCGACGCCGGACAGGTCGCCAACGCTGATCTCCGGATAGATCTCGAACGTTGCCGAAAATGTCAGATCTTTATTGCCATCGGCTGCTTCATTGTCACCGTCTGCCGCCGCGCGCGGCTCGAGGCGTGGCTGCCCTGCGACCTTTAATTTGCCGGCTGTCACTGCCGAGTTAAATGCTTCGCCGACCTTGTCGTTCAGGACCTCGGCCTGCACCTGTGCACCGTAGGTCTGCGCGACCATCTTGATCGGCACCTTGCCCGGTCGAAAACCAGGCATCTTCATGTCGCGCGCGAGCTTGGCAAGTCGCGTCTTCACTTCCTGTTCGATCGCCGCTGCAGGAACGGTCAAATCGACACGGCGCTCAAGCGCGCCAAGGGACTGTATTGTCTGTTGCATATTCAGTCGTTGATTATCGGTGGTGCGAAGGGGGGGACTCGAACCCCCACGCCGGTGAAGGCGTCAGGACCTAAACCTGGTGCGTCTACCAATTTCGCCACCTTCGCGGCGCAATGCTGATGTCGCTAAGGCCTGCGACTCTCGAAAACGGCGCGATTCTAACGGAAGCGATGGTGTAGCTCGGTCACGTAACGAGCTGTGATAGCTTCAACGCCATGAGTGTGGGCCACTACGAAAACTTTCCGGTTGCGTCGTGGCTGATGCCTGCACGCTTGCGGCCCGCGGTGCGCGCCATTTATCAATTTGCCCGCACCGCCGATGATCTCGCCGATGAAGGAGACTCACTGCCCTCGGAGCGCTTGTCCGCACTCGACGGTTTGCGGACTCAACTGAGCGCGATCGAACGCGGGTCGCCGTCGGAATGGACCGATCTCGCAGACGCGGTGCACGCGCATCAGCTGCACCTGCCGCTGTTCCATGATCTGCTGTCTGCTTTCTCGCAGGACGTCGTCACGGTTCGCTACGACTCATTTGAACGGCTGACCGATTACTGCCGCCGCTCGGCCAATCCGATCGGGCGCTTGTTGTTGCAATTATTTCGGCGTACCGAATCGCAGATGTTGCAGCAGTCAGACGAAATCTGCACCGGGCTGCAGCTTGCCAACTTCTTGCAGGACGTCGCGCCTGATTGGCAAAAGGGCCGTGTATACCTGCCGCAGCAGGACTTAATCCGATTCGGTGTGACCGAAGTGCAGATTGCTCGCGGCACCGTTGACGAGCGCTGGCAACGCCTGATGGCGTTCGAAGTTCAGCGAACTCGGGAACTTCTGCAACGCGGCGCTCCGCTCGCTCGAACGCTGGGTGGGAGAATTGGAATCGAGTTGCGCCTGGTCGTGCAGGGCGGGCTTCGTATTCTTGAGCGGATCGATGCCGTCAACGGCGACGTTTTCTTACAGCGCCCG
>DATEOP010000298.1:0-3431 GCA_035274065.1 Burkholderiaceae bacterium | reverse complement strand
TTCCGTGCAGTTCCTGGTTGAAAACATTTTTCTGATTTCGATCGCTTTTTTTAGCGGCGCGATGTTGCTGTGGCCGATGGTTCGAAGTCGAGTCGCTGGACCTGCGCTGACGACGCTGCAGGTAACCCAGCTGATCAATGGCAAGAACGCCACGATCGTCGACATTCGCTCGCCGGAGGAATTTGCGAAAGGCTCACTACCGAACGCACGCAATTTGCCGCCGGAGAAGCTGAAAGACGGTGCCGGTTCGCTGAAGAAGGACAAGCCGGTGATCGTCGTCTGTGCAAACGGTCGTGCGGCCGGGAGCGTGGCGGCGCAGCTGCGGTCAAACGGATTTAACGAGGTGTTTGTTCTCGCGGGCGGTCTTGCCGCATGGCGCGAAGCGGGATTGCCGATCCGGACATGACGGGGAGCGAATGACGGCGCACATTTTGATGTACAGCACCGGGACGTGCCCGTTTTGCGATCGCGCCGAAGCGCTGCTGAAGGCACGGGGTGCTCTCAGTATTGAAAAGGTCAGGGTTGATCTCGAGCCCGCGCGGCGCGAGGAAATGATGACTCGCACCGGGCGCCGCACGGTGCCGCAGATTTTTATTGGCGATACGCACGTCGGCGGATTCGACGATTTATCAGCGCTGGATCGCGCCGGCAAGCTCAATCAGTTGCTTGCCGCGCAACAAGGAAACTAATGACTGATACCAATGCCTCTATTGGCGCGGCTGGAACCACTGGCGCAGAACAAGCGCCAGTATTTCAATTGCAGCGCGTGTATCTGAAGGATGCGTCGCTGGAGATGCCGCACGCGCCGAAGATTTTCCTGGAAGCCGAAGCGCCCTCTGTCGATATCCAGCTGGAAGTCAGCAACAGTCCCGTGATCGAATCTGTACACGAGGTCGTTGTGCGCGTGACGGCGACGGCCAAGGTCAAGGACAAGGTGCTATTTCTGGTCGAAGGCAAGCAAGGTGGCATTTTCGAAATTCGCAATCTGAGCAGCGAACAGATGGGTCCGGTGCTCGGCGTCGTATGCCCTGGAATTATTTATCCGTACCTGCGCGCCAACATTGCGGACCTGATATCGCGCACAGGGTTGCCGGCGATCCATCTCGCCGAGATCAACTTTGAGGCGTTTTATTCGCAAAAGATGGCGGCGATGCAGCAACAGCCCAGTGCCACGCCATCGTTGAGCGCTACCGGTAACGGCGTCGCCAGCGCGTAGTTGCGCCAAAAGGGCCTGGCTTGAACGTTGCGGTGCTCGGCGCGGGCGCGTGGGGTACTGCGATCGCGGCTGCGCTCAGTGCGCGGCATTCGGTGACGTTGTACGCAAGAAGCCGTGAACAATACGCGCGCATCAGGGACGAGCGCGTTAACGCAAAATACTTGCCGACGCTCTCGTTGCCGCAGACGCTTCAATTCGCTGACCGTCTCAGCAGCGCAGTTAAGCAGAGCGCCGGCGGTCTGACGCTGATTGCGACGCCGACCGACGCGCTGCGGTCCGTTGTTCGTGACATCAGGGCGACCTCGGTACCTGGGCCGCTGGTTTGGTTATGCAAGGGCTTTGAGCAGTCGAGTGGGCAGTTGCCCCATCAAATCGTGCGCGAAGAACTCGGCGATCGCTCCGATGTAGGACCGCTGTCGGGACCGAGCTTCGCGATCGAAGTCGCATATGGTTTGCCCACGGCTCTGACTGTGGCTGGCGCGCCAGACTTTTGCGAGCTGGTGACCAAGATTCTGCATGGTGGGGCGCTTCGCATTTATTCGACTGACGATGTCGTCGGAGTAGAGGTTGGCGGAGCTGTCAAGAACGTAATAGCCATTGCCACCGGCATTTCGGATGCGCTCAATCTCGGCCTCAATGCGCGTGCCGCTTTGATTACGCGCGGCCTGGCGGAGATCTCTCGCCTTGGCGTCGCACTGGGGGCGCGTGCTGAGACGTTTACTGGCCTGACCGGCGTCGGCGACTTGATTCTGACTGCCACCGGAGATCTGTCGCGCAATCGCACGGTGGGGCTCGCGCTGGGACGCGGGCTCGCGATGCAAGCCGCGGTTGCGGAATTGGGTCACGTGGCCGAGGGGGTGCGCTCGGCGCACGCCGTGCTCAGCTGCGCTCGCCAGTTCGATATCGACATGCCGATCACCGAGGCTGTCTGTGCGGTGCTCGACGGGGCTTTGACCCCATCGGAAGCCCTTCACGCGCTGTTGGCGCGTGAACCCAAGGTTGAAGCGCGATTGTCATGACCTCCTGATGACGCCCCGCGCAATCTGTGTGTTCTGCGGCTCGCAGCCCGGCCGTCGCGACGAGTACGTGGCGGCTGCGCGCGAGACCGCACGGCTCCTCGCGCAAAGCGGAATCGAGCTTGTCTACGGCGGTGGACATGTCGGACTGATGGGCGCGCTCGCGGACGAAGCGCTTAAACACGGCGGTCGCGTGGTCGGCGTGATCCCGCAGCACCTGATGCGCCCTGAGGTCGCTCACCAGCAGTTGACCGAGCTGATCGTGGTTGACTCGATGCACACACGCAAGCAGACCATGGCGCTGCGCAGCGACGCCTTTATCGTGTTGCCCGGTGGCTTTGGCACGATCGAAGAGATGTTCGAGATGTTGACGTGGTTGCAACTGAGGTTGCACGACAAACCGGTCGGCCTGCTGAACGTCGCCGGCTATTTTGATTCGTTGCTGCAGTTTCTGCGACATGCCGAGAGCGAAAACCTGATCAGACGCGAACATCGCGATCTGCTGCGTGTCGAACACACAGCGACGCGCTTGCTTGCGCTATTGACCGCCGATCTGGCTCAGACGCGCTCTATGGAATCGCTGAACGGTAATATCTCGTTGACTTAGCGGCGTTGTCAGCTTCCGCCGATGAAGTCGGCTTGACGCCACGCTTCGAAGACCACTACAGCGACAGCATTTGATAGGTTCAGACTTCGGTTGCCGGGTCGCATCGGCAACCGGATTCTTTGTTCGGGCGCAAAGCGCTCACGAAGCGTGTTTGACAAACCAGCGGTCTCGTTGCCGAACACAAACCAGTCGTCTGGTCCGAAGGCGACGTCGCGTATCAGACGCGCCCCCCTCGTCGTCAACGCGAACATGCGTTTGACAGGTGGCTTTTCGGTGCTTACCAGGGCGTCAAAGCTTGCATGCACTTTGATTGCAGCGAATTCGTGGTAGTCCAGTCCGGCGCGCCGCAGCTGGCGATCATCAAGCTCGAAGCCGAGCGGTGAAACGAGATGAAGGCTTGCGCCCGTGTTGGCCGCAAGCCGGATGATATTGCCGGTATTAGGCGGAATCTCGGGCTCGATCAGAACGATGTTGAACATCGCTAGGGTGTGCGCGCCACGATCAGGTTATGAACCTGTGAAGCGCCTGCTTTCTTGAGCACGAGCGCAACTTCGTCAAGTGTGCTGCCGCTGGTCATCACGTCATCGACAAC
>DATEOP010000297.1:0-4338 GCA_035274065.1 Burkholderiaceae bacterium | reverse complement strand
CAAGCCGGTGGTCGGCTTCGGTATCGAGCAGCACGGTGATCACGACACCATCATGCGGGCTTCGAAAGCTGCGCGGGAGTATGTGCAGTGGGCCAGCGAGTTGGAGCGCGAAGAGTGTCCGATCGACAGCCTGTGGATCTCAACCAAGTGCGGTGAGTCCGACACGACTTCCGGTTGCGGCGCCAATCCGACGGTGGGCAATGCGTTCGACAAGCTGTATCCGCTAGGCACCACGCTTGTGTTCGGGGAGACCACCGAATTGACCGGCGGCGAGCATTTGGTCGCGGAGCGGTGCCGCACGCCAGAAGTGCGCGAGAAGTTCATGCAGTACTTTAATAGGTATCAGCAAGTCATTGATAAAAATAAGACAAGTGACTTATCAGACTCTCAGCCAACCAAAGGCAACATACTGGGTGGCCTGACCACGATCGAAGAGAAGGCGCTCGGCAACATTCAGAAGATCGGCCGCACCTGCAAGATCGACGGTGTGCTCGACAAGGCAGAGGCGCCGACAGGGCCCGGTCTGTGGTTCATGGATTCATCCTCGGCCGCCGCGGAAATGGTGACACTGTGCGCAGCGTCTGGCTACACGGTGCACTTCTTTCCGACGGGGCAGGGCAACGTGATAGGCAATCCGATTCTGCCGGTGATCAAGCTGTGCGCGAACCCGCGAACAGTGCGCACGATGAGCGAACACATCGACGTCGATGTTTCCGGCCTGTTGCGGCGGGAAATGTCACCTGATGATGCCGGCGACGCATTGATTGACATGATGTTTCGTACGGCGAATGGTCGGCTGACCGCGGCCGAAGCGCTCGGCCATCGCGAATTCGTACTGACAAGGTTGTACGAGAGCGCATAGACCTATCTCACGAACCCGCATGAGCCGCGTTGAGATAGGTTCTTTGCTGCAGGTCTCAGTGTGGCGCGGAACGGAGCAGGGGCGGTACGTCGAGTACGAAGTGCCACGGCAGACGAGCCAGACTGTGCTCGACGTCGTCACGTATATCCAGCGCAAGCTCGATTCGACGCTCGCTTACCGCTACGCGTGTCGAGTCGGTATGTGCGGATCCTGCGCGATGACGGTCAATGGCGTGCCGCGCTGGACATGCCGCACGCACGTCAGCGCGGTCGCGAGCGAAGGGGGCAGGCTGCAGATCGGGCCGCTTCGCAATCTGCCGGTCGTGCGCGACCTCGCAACCGACATGCGCGAGTTTTTCGACAAATGGACTCGTGCAAAAGGTCAGTACAAAAGTGCACGCACTCGCCACCATGATTTCGCTGCTGTAAGACCCGAAACGAGAGAAACTAAAGCGCGGCAGGCTGGAATCGAATGTATTGGCTGCGGTGTGTGCTACGCAGCGTGCGACGTGGTCAGCTGGCGCAGCGACTATCTGGGCCCGGCCGCTTTGAATCGCGCATGGACGCTGATCAACGACCCACGCGATGACGACAAAGCCGGCCGTCTGCGCGCGGTGGCGGGAGATGCCGGCTGCCATAGTTGCCACACGCACATCAGCTGCACCGAGCATTGCCCGAAACATATTTCGCCGACTGCATCGATCGCAGGGCTGAAGCGGGCGACAGTGGCTGCGGCCCTCAAGGGGAGCCTGTGACGCACGACGTGCGCTGGGAAACGCGGCTCTGGCTCGCGCAGCGTGCGTCCGCTGCGGTCCTGGGGCTGTGCGTCGTCGTGCATCTGATCACGATCATTTATGCAACACGTGGCGGGTTGTCGGGTGCAGAGATACTGGCGCGTACGCGCGGCAATACTGCGTGGCTGGCGTTTTACGTCGTGTTCGTGCTGGCCGTTGCGATACATGTTCCGATCGGGCTACGCGCAATTGCCACCGAATGGCTCGGATGGAGCGGCAAGATTCGCGATGGCTTGCTGGCCGCTGCAGGCGTTGCGCTGGTGATCAGCGGGCTTGGCGCGGCATGGGCGATGTTCAGCTGACCGGCTGCGCGTAAACCATGAATGTCAGTTCAGTCGATGCGAGTCATCATCCGGCACGGAAGCGTCCCGCGTATATCGCGTTTCTCGTGCATCGATTGAGCGGCTTCGCGCTGGCATTGTTTCTTCCAGCGCACTTTTGGGCGCTGAGCCGCGCACTTCAAGCAGACGCTGAGCTCGAAGGGTTTCTTAGATGGACGGACACGCCATTGGTGAAAGCGGCTGAGTGGACGCTGGTGCTGTTGCTGGCCGCGCACGCAGGCGGAGGAATCAGGTTGCTGGCGTTGGAATTTCTTTCGTGGCGTGGCTGGCAGCAATCGCTGCTGGCCATTGCGGCAGCGTTTACGGTTGCTGTTGGTTTGGCCTTCGCTTTGGCGCTATAGCAGCGCGGACGAAACAACTATTCGTGGAGAAGCTGATGAAGATGCGGTTGCTTGTACTCGCGTTGGGTTCGTTGCTGTCTTTTGGTTCGATCGGGCAAACGACGCCGAGCTATCCGACCAAGACGGTACGCATCGTCGTGCCCTTTGCGGCCGGTGGGGCCACCGATATCGTCACGCGGATCCTTGCGCAGAGCCTCACCGAAAGTTGGGGCCAGGCTGTGGTCGTCGAAAATCGAGGTGGCGCCGGCGGGAACATTGGCGCGGCTGAAGTGGCCAAGGCTCCGGCAGATGGCTACACGTTGTTGATGACTTCGGGCTCGATCGTCACAGCGAATCAGCACATCTACAAGAACATGGGGTTCGATCCGCAGAAGGACCTGATGCCGATCACGATGGTCGCCAGCGGGCCGCAGGTGATTGTCGTTAACCCAACTCTGCCGGTGAATAACGTCAAAGAGTTGATCGAGCTGGCGAAGGCAAAGCCCGGCACGCTCAACTACGGCCACGCTGGAATCGGCAGCCAGACGCATCTGGCGGCGGAAAACTTTTTGTTCTCGACGGGCTTGAACATTCAACAGATTCCGTACAAAGGTGAGGGGCCGGCAATTACCGACTTGGTTGCAGGTCAAATCAACTTAGCAACGCCCAATCTGCCAGCCGCAATCGGCTTCATCAATGGCGGAAAGCTTCGCGCTCTCGCAGTCACGGGTAAGGAGCGTTCGCCTGCGTTACCCAACGTTCCGACTGTTGCTGAGACGGTGCCCGGATTTGAAAACATTGGATGGTTCGGACTGATGGCGCCCGCCGGTACGCCGCAACCGATCATCGATCGCATCTATCGAGAAGTGGTCAAGGCGCTGGACTCGACCGGGATGCGCGCCCGCTTTTTTGTGCAAGGCATGGCGCCCACGCCGCTGACGCCCAGCGCATTCGCGACTCGGATCCGAAACGAAACCTCTCGCTGGGCGAGCGTGGTTCGTGAGCGGAAGATAGCCACGAACTGAGCAGCTCGTTGAAGAGCCGACGCTCTGCGAGCGCAGCCTAACGCGGACGTTAGGCTGCGGTTAAGGAAGGAGTGAAGCATGAAGCCATTCAGCAGCATCGCCGCCGTCGTATTAGCGCTGGTCGCCATCGTCCAACTCCTTCGCTTCGTATTGGGCTGGGAGGTTGTCATCAATGGCGTGCACATTCAGCTTTGGGTAAGCGCGATAGCTTTCGTTGTTGCGGGAGGGCTTGCGGCTATGGTCTGGCGTGAAGCACGCCGTTGACCCTCCACGCCTCCTAGGGCCAAGACTTGGGGGGCGGTCATCCGCGTCCGGAACTTCTGATTTTGTGAGCCGCATTTGTGCGGGTGTTGCCGCCGAGCTGACGTGATGCCCAACTCCAACATGCGGTCCGACCCACGAGTCTTCTTTGCATCTGAGCGCACGCTGCTGGCGTGGCTGCGGACTGGAATCGCAATCGTCGGACTCGGCTTCGTGGTGTCGCGTTTCGGCTTATTTCTACGCTTGCTGGCCGCGCAGTCGAATACGGCTTCTGTTTCGCCCTCGTATTCTCACTTCATTGGGCTCGTTTTGGTCGCGGTTGGCGCCGTCTCGATCGCGGCTGCCTGCATTCAGCATGGGCGGTTCATTGCCACGCTCCCCGAGGCCGACCGACCTGCCCAGTATTCGCGCACCTGGGCGATCTGGCTATCGGGGTTGGTGGCCGTAGCCAGCGCAGCGCTTGCAGGCTATCTGGCCCTTACGCCTTAGTGAAGCCGAACCCGCGAGGTGAGTGCACCCACTTTTTCCATTGGACGCGTGGGTCAGCAGGATTTGGTAAACGTATTCGGCCATCCAGCAAAGGCAAATCGGAAGCTTCGGTAGTACTGCGGACAACCGATGGCACAAAAAAAGCGGGCTTGCGACGTTGAAAATGATCCTTACACCGGCCAAAACTTCAGACGAGTACTTCGCTTTTCTGAGTGGATGGCAAGGAATCTATGCGAGAGCGCTGCGC
>DATEOP010000296.1:0-2676 GCA_035274065.1 Burkholderiaceae bacterium | reverse complement strand
CTTCCTGTTGGTCGCCTTTGTCCCAACCGTTGCGCTAGCGGACTATGAGGCTGACAAGAAAAAATATGACGAGTGCGTGGCAAAGGTAAAGAGGGAGAATCCGCTGCCGCCAGCGAGCATGAATGCGCTCAAGCAATTGGTTGTTTCTCTGTGCGGGCCGGCACCCACACCTCCGGCGCCTGCGAAAAAGTAAGCGAAGAGAACGCCCACCAATTACTGCGGAACTTCTGTCGTGTTCCCAAGTAAGCAGTACGTTGGAACCTCCGGCACGTCACTTCTGATGTCGATGATCGGCACCAGCGTGGCGCGGAAGTCGTGCCAAGTCACTTCGGGCCCGAAATCGAGCAAGGCTTCGGGTAGAACGCGGGTCAGCCCTCGCTTTCTTTCGTCGGCGTTGTTCAGCCACGGCTGATTGCCGCCCAACCGCACGCCCTCAAAGATCACCGTTCGCTGGCCGGCATCGACACGCGACTCCTTCATCGCAATCATCAGTAAGTTGTCCGCTTGCTCGCGCGAGCACCCTTGCGTCCAGTACAGATAATCGTGGACGATCGCCGCCTTGCTATAACGGCCGTGCGCAGACAGTCCGAACGACCAGAACGCTTGCGGAATACTTGCGAAGTCGGTGACAAAGCCTCTCGGTACGACAATCACCGTCGAAGTCTGGCCAACCTGGTAACGGAGGTTTTCCATCAACACCCAATCCCGGTTATCGGCGAATGGCTTTAGCACCGGTGGAGGTATCGGCTGCTGCGCCATGACTGACGAGGCAAAGAGAGCGCTCGTGATGCACATCATCAGTCTGCGTAAGCATGTGTTCATGAAGTCTCCCCGAAATGATCAAGACCGCTGGCCGATGCCGCGCCGTGCATTCTCACACTGCAGGCTTGCACTTGTAACGGCAAGTAGGAAATTCCGCCGTCGAGGTACCGCAAATCTGAGCGTGGCGAAAACTCGATGACGCCGCGTCTCGTGCTTCGCGGCATTACCAAGCGCTATAGCCGAACGATCGCGAACGAGGCGGTCTCTTTGGACGTGATGCCTGGCGAAATTGTTGCGCTTCTTGGGGAAAACGGCGCCGGCAAGACCACGCTGATGAAAATCGCGTGCGGCGTGACGCAGCCCGACGCTGGCACGATTGCAGTTGACGGCAAGTTGGTTGAGATCGACAGTCCGCGGCGCGCTCGATCGCTGGGTATCGCGATGGTGTTCCAACAATTTGCGTTATTCGATTCGCTCACCGTGCTGCAGAACGTTGCGCTCGGTGTGCCCGGATCGATCGTCACGATTCGGTCGCGGCTGACTGAATTGGCGACAAGCTATGGACTCGAGGTCGATCCGGATCGGTATGTGCACGACCTCTCGGCCGGCGAACGGCAGCGAATCGAGATCGTGCGGGCGTTGCTTAGCGAACCGCGCGTCTTGATCCTCGACGAGCCTACGTCGGTGTTGACGCCACAGGCGGCGGAGCGCTTGTTCGAAACATTGCGTGTCCTCTCTTCTCAGGGTGTCAGTATTGTCTTTATCAGTCACAAGCTGCACGAAGTTCGGAATCTTGCGACCCGCTGCGTCGTGATGCGCGCAGGCAAGGTCGTTGCTGAAGTCGATCCTCGGTCCCATTCGGAAGCGATGCTGGCGCGGCTAATGCTCGGGGCTGATGAGCCACCGCTGGCGACGCGCGTGACTTCGCCGGGTGCCATCGCATTAGAGGTTGATCGACTCAGCGTGCGGCCTACTGAACACCACGATGGCGTCCATCAAGTCTCATTCCAGGTGCGAAGCGGAGAGATTGTCGGCATCGCGGGAATTTCGGGTAACGGCCAAGCGTCGTTAATGGCGGCCTTGGCAGGCGAGCTAGCGGTTCCACCGCAGGCGATCCAATTGTTTGGCCAACCAGTCGGCCAATTGAATGCGGCTCAGCGACGCACGCTCGGACTGCGATATGTTCCCGAACAGCGTCTAGGTCAAGCAGTTGTGGCCAGCATGACGCTTGCTGAAAATACGCTTCTGACGCACAACGCTTTGCTAGCGCATCACGTTTTGGACGTTACGCACACGGAGGAAGCTGCGGCTCAAATCGTCGATCGGTTTCAAGTGCGCGCTTCGGCGATAACGCATAAAGCCGAGACGCTATCGGGCGGAAATCTGCAGAAGTTCATAGTCGGACGCGAGATACTGCCGCGGCCGCGCGTATTGCTGCTCGAGCAGCCGACATCGGGCATCGACGCTGGGTCCGCAGTCACGATTCACAATGAGTTAAACGCTTTGTGCGCGGCTGGCTGCGCGATCGTGATCGTGTCTGAAGACTGGGAAGAACTGTATCAGCTGGCGGATCGATTGATGGTAATGGCCGGCGGACGTTTATCACCGCCCAGAATTCCCGCCGATCTAAGCGTTGCCGAGCTCGGACGCTGGATGGCCGGCTCGTGGCCTGCCGAACATCATCGGCCCGGCTCGGAGCATCACAAGTGACGTCGTGGAGGCTCGAGCCGCGCGCGGTTGCGTCACGTGCGTGGATCTGGTGGTCTCCGGTCATTGCATTAGCGCTAACACTTGCAGCCGGTGCGCTGCTGTTCGCGATTCTCGGCACGAATCCCTGGCAGGGATTGAGCGTCTTCATCGTTGCCCCGCTCTCGACGGTAAGCGGCTGGAGTGAACTCGTACTGAAGGCGACGC
>DATEOP010000295.1:0-4915 GCA_035274065.1 Burkholderiaceae bacterium | reverse complement strand
GCGGCCAACGTAATCGCGCAGCCGTGCGAATACGCGCCGTGGCTCGCCGGTCGTGGGATCGTTCTGCCAGAACGGCTGGTGTCGTGAACCACCGCCGATGACAACCTGCTGACCGCGCAGCTCCGGATAGCGCAGCAACTCAACCGACGCGTAGAAGGCATCCATGTCGAGATGAGCAATAACGCGCTGGGAGATCATGATTAATCGGCGTACCGCTAAAGTGTATGTGCGCTGGAAAATCGCGGCGAACCGATGAACACTGACAACGATCGCCTGCTGATCTACGGCGCTGCAATGCTGCGCGGCCTCGCCGCCGGCGCAATCAGCGTGCTGGGTGCGGTTTATTTGGCGAAGCGTGGCTTTGACGAAGCGGCGCTTGGTGTCGTGCTCAGCGCCGGGATGGCGGGCGTGCTTGCTGGCACGATCTTCGGCACCTACTTTGCCGACAAGATCGGGCGCCGGCGCAGTTTAGTGATGCTGGCGCTGCTGACCGCGATCGGCGGCGCCTCGATCGTCGCAACAGATGCGTTGTGGGCGGTAGCGCTCGCGGCGTTCTTCGGCATGCTCAATACGCAGGGCTCGGATCGCGGTGCCGCGCAGGCGCTGGAGCAGGCGATCTTGCCGGCAACGGCGACGGATACTGAGCGCACGATCGTATTCGCTCGCTACAACGCAATTGCCGACGTGGGAGGCGCCGCCGGTGCGCTACTGGCGGCGCTGCCGGCGCTGCTGCGCGATCGTTTCCATGTGGCCGAGATGCATGCCTACGACTCGACCGTGCTCGTATATGCAGCATTGACGCTCATCGTCGCTTGGCTTTATTCACGCTTATCGGCACGCGCCGAAAGCGCCCCATTGCCTGCAATTGCAGATCTCGCACACGACGCGCCGCCCAGCATTCGCCGTGAAGTGCGCAAGTTTGCGTCGTTGGCTGCGCTTGACGCGGTTGGGGGCGGATTTATCGGCTCGGCGCTGATCGCTTACTTTCTATATGCGCGCTTCGGCGTCAACGAAGCCGAACTCGCGCTGCTGTTCGTCGCGGCTCGACTGATGACGGTGGTGTCGCACTTTGTCGCTGCGTGGCTTGCGGTGCGCATCGGTCTCGTTAACACCATGGTGTTCACACATATTCCATCGAGCCTGTTGCTGCTCACGCTGCCGATTGCGCCGACCTTTGGAATCGCTGCCGCATTATTTATTTTGCGCGAAGGGCTATCGGAAATGGACGTGCCGACGCGGCAGTCGTATCTGATGGCAATCGTCCCACCGCATGAACGTGCCTGGGCTGCCGGAATCTCGCAACTGGCGCGCGCGGCCGGTCGCATGGTGGCACCGGCGCTTGCCGGCGCGGCGATGCAGGCCGGCGCGCTCTGGCTTCCACTTGCTGCCGGTGCTTCGATAAAGATCGTGTACGACCTACTGCTGTGGCGCGCATTTAGGCGCCGCAAGCCTCCAGAGGAGCGATAAAGGTCAGCGCTTGCGGGCTAACGTCAAGCCATCACCGATCGGCAGCAACGACATGTCAACGCGCGAATCGTCGCGCAGCTTCAGATTCAACGCCTGCAGCGCTGCAGTGTCGGCATCCTTAGCCGGATCGGCCGGCTCTGCCACGCGCCCGCTCCACAGGGTGTTGTCGATCGCGATCAAGCCACCGGTGCGCAGCAAACGCAGGCAGCGCTCGTAATAAGCGTCGTAGTTCGTCTTATCGGCGTCGATGAAGGCAAAGTCGTAGCGGCCGCTCTCACCGGCAGCGAGCCTGGCGTCAAGTGTTGTCACTGCAGGCTCGAGTACCAGATCAATCTTGTCCGAGACACCGGCGCGTTTCCAAAAAGGCTTGCCGATGCGCGTGAACTCATCGCTGACGTCGCACGCCAGCAGGTGGCCGTCGTGGGGCAACGCGAGCGCAACGGCCAGCGCGCTGTAACCCGTGAACACGCCCACCTCGATCGTGCGGTGGGCATCGATCAGCTTCACCAAAAGCGCGAGCAGTTGTCCCTGCTCCGGCGAGATCTGCATTTGAGCACGTGGATGGTCGCGCGTCGCGGCGCGGAGCTCCGCCAGCACTGGATGCTCGCGCAGCGAAGCGTCGAGCACGTAGTCATACAGCCGATCGTCGAGATTAAGTGTCCGTCGCGACATCAGTCAGAGCGGCGCGCCTCATATTGCGCCGGCGTGGCGCCGCCGCGCGTTAAAAGATCCCGTAACGACTGCACCGAATGGCGATCCATCGTGTTGCCGCCATGGTGCGGCCGATGCAAAACGCCTTCGGCTTCGTTCAGCTTGACTCGCATGCGCGCGCCCGCCACCGACTCCATCTGCGCACCGAGATGCTTCAGCAGTGACTCGACCTCGCGGAACGAGAGCTTCGTGTTGACCGGGTCCTGAAAAATCTCGCGCAACAGGTTGACGTGCTTTTGGCTCATGGGTGCGGTGTCGATGGAGGCGTCGATCCAGGCGCGATCGTACCTGCACCGGGCATAGCGCTTGATGGTGTGCACATCACATGACTGCTGCAGTTCGAATTGGTGTATCGGGGTGGCGCTACCCACCGTGGCGCGGCGCATTTTATCCGGAGGGTTTACGTCAGGCCGATGAGTTGACTTATGCGGCGCGCAAACTGCCGACCATTGAGATCAACGGATCGTTCTATTCGTTGCAAACACCGGCGAGCTACGCGGCCTGGTACGCGGCAACCCCTCCGGGGTTTGTTTTCAGCGTCAAAGGCGGACGCTTCATCACGCATATGAAGCGGCTAAGAGATATAGATAAGCCGCTCGCCAACTTTTTCGCTTCTGGCATCTTCAGGTTGAAGGAGAAGCTCGGGCCGGTCCTGTGGCAGTTTCCGCCCAACATGAGATACCGGCCTCAACTGTTTGCGGATTTCATCGAAAAACTGCCAAAGGACACGAGTGCTGCGTTATCGCTGGCGCGGCGGCGGGATGCACGCATGACCGGGCGCGCGGCACTCAGCATCGACGCAGTGCGACCGATGCGGCATGCGATCGAGATTCGTAACGAGACGTTCCTCGATCCCGACTTCATTAACCTGCTGCGCCAACACAACGTAGCGCTCGTGGTCGCCGATACCGGCGAGCGATGGCCGCAGCCGCACGATGTCACGTCCGATTTTGTCTATCTCCGCCTGCACGGCGCGACTGAGCTTTACCGCAGCCGGTACAGCGATACGGAGCTGCGTTGCTGGGCTGATCGGTTGCGCGCCTGGGGTGCCGGTGACCAGCCACGCGACGGCAACTTAGTAATGCCAAACGCGAGGGTCCCGCGCGTTCCACGGGATGTCTTTTGCTACTTTGATAACACGGACAAACTGCATGCACCAGCGAACGCGCGGCAGTTGCTCAGCATGCTGGATGTCCGGTGGGATCCCGACGCATCAGTCGAGAACCGTTCGGCGAATAGGTCTCGCCAGCCTATCGCTGCTGATAGGGAGGCGGTGGTGCGTTAGGCGGCGGAATCGCCGCGTTAGGTGGTGGTGCGTTGGCCGGTGGAATAGCCGCGCTTGGCGGTGCAGCGTTCGGCGGCGGAATCGCGGCGTTGCGCGGCGGTGCGCTCACATACGGCGCCGGGGCGGGACCAGCGCTCGCCTGGCGCATCGACCGCGCGTAGCTGGCGGGCATCGGGACTTTGTGTCCTTGCGAATACATGCACTGGTAATAGCTGCTGTCGAGACGCTGCTGCGCGGTGTATGACGCAGCCTGCGCGTTACCGGCACCAACTGCGCCGCCGGTAAACAATCCAAGCCCCGCTCCTACACGCGCACCCTCTCCGCCACCGACGATCCCGCCGACGGCGGCGCCTAGAAGCGTGCCAACGACGGCGCTTCCCACTGCCGCGTCGGTGGCGGCATCGCCCGGCGTGATGCCGGTGGCCTGCACTGCGTATTGGCGGCACGATGCATCGTCGACTTGAAACTGGTCAAAACTCTTACGACTGCCAGGCATCGCGCTGTAGCTCGGTCCAGTCGGCAGCGTTACGCAGCCGCAAAGGACGACAGCCACTGCAGACGAGATTAGCCTGCTTGCGGAATTCATTAGCCTGCTTGCGGAATTCATTGGGCGCCCTGCGTCGGTTGCGGCGCTACGCGTTGCCAGCCTTCTGCGCAACTGCTGACGTAGGGATAGTAATTCCGCGAGCTGACGCACCAATACCACCACTGCTGCGCGTTGGGATTTACGGGCGGGGCCGCAGCGGGTGGGGGCGTAGCCCCCGCGGCGTCACTTTCGACCCACACCCTTTCTTGCGTAACGAACGGCGCGTATGCAACCGCCGGGCCGCCGTAATACCCGCCCCAGCCGGGGCCCCAGTAGCTGGCACTCCAGTACCCGGGCCAGTAGCCGCCCCAGTACCCAGGCCAAAAGCCGCCACCCCAAAACCCAAAGGAGCCATGGAAGTGACCATGACCGCCGTGATGATGCCCACCGTGGTGACCGCCCCCGCCGTGAAAGCCACCACCTCCTCGGGCGAATGCGGAATCAGTGACGGTGGTCAGGCCGAGCGCAATCGCAGCAGCGACGGCGAATGTTTTAAGCGATTTCATACACGTTCCCCATATGCATCTCGAGCAACTACAGCAACGCTTCAATGCTAGTTCGCGCCGACCGAAAAAGCCGTAGCAAAATGTAACGAAAACCGTGGCCTACCGTCTTAACGCGGCTCGCTGGCCTGAGCCTCGATTCGTCCTTCCAGCGCCTGCAGGCCGCGCAACACAACAAGCGCCAATAGCGTTGCGCCGACAGCGAGCCACCACTGCTGCAGTGCCGCGCACACGCCAATGCCGCCTGAAAACAGCAATGACGTCGCCGTCGTAAGCCCCTCTACCCGCTGACCGTCGGGCCGAAAAATGGTACCGGCGCCAATAAAACCCAGCGCAGTTACAACGCCACCCACGAGGCGAAAC
>DATEOP010000294.1:0-4680 GCA_035274065.1 Burkholderiaceae bacterium | reverse complement strand
TTTAGCCAACCCGCCCATGCCTCTTTTGAAACGTTCTCCCACAGGCGCTTTCCCAAGTCACCGGGCACCGGCGGAAAATCGAGACCTTCCGCTTCACGTCCGAGCTTCACGCAATTAACCATTCTCGCCATGTGCACTCCTAAAGCTGCTTCAGCAGAACCTGTGATCGGCGCTGCCAGTTGTACATATTCTGTCGCTGCTGCGGTAACTCTTCGATCGTTGCAGGGCGATAGCCACGCTTGATAAAAAAGTGCGCGGTGCGCGTCGTGAGCACGAATAGCTTTGTGATTCCCGCGGCCTTCGCACGCGCTTCGATGCGCCGCATCAGTCGCTCGCCGTCGCCATAGGCCTGATAGCCGGGGTGCACCGTCAGACACGCAAGCTCGCCCATCTGCTCGCGTGGGAACGGATAGAGCGCCGCGCACCCGAAAATGAAGCCGTCGTGCTCGAGCACGACGAAGCGATCGATTTCCCGATCGATCAACTCGCGCGGTCTCTTGACCAGCGTGCCGTCGGCTTCCAATGGTTCGATCAGCTTGATGATGCCGCCGACGTCGTCGGGCGTCGCGTCGCGCAGCTGTTCGAGGTCTTCGGACGCGACCATCGTGCCAACCCCTTCATGGGTAAAGAGCTCCGCGAGAACGCTGCCATCGAGCGCGTACGAAAGGATGTGGGCGCGCGCGACACCGCCCTTTAACGCCTTGATTGCGTAGCGCAGGTTGAATGCGGCGTCGGGTTTGATTTCGCCGCTGGCAAGCAGGCTTTCGGCGGCCTGCACGGACAGCTCGCTCTGCAGTTCGCCATCGGCACCTCGCACGCCGTCCGTTTCGGTCAGCAAGATGAGCTTGTCGGCTTTGACCGCAGTAGCTACGGCACACGCTGTGTCCTCCATCGTCAGATTGAACGCCTCGCCCGTCGGCGAGAAGCCGAGCGGTGACAACAGAACGATTGCGCCGTTTGACAAAGTGACGCGCAGCGCTTCAGCGTCGACCTTGCGTACGACACCGGTGAGCTGGTAATCGATGCCATCGATCACTCCGAGTGGGCGTGCAGTAACGAAATTGCCGCTGACTACGCGTACTCTCGAATGAGCCATCGGCGTCGACGGAAGTCCTTGAGAGAACGCCGCTTCGATGTCGAGCCGAATCTCTCCGGACGCTTCCTTCGCGCATTCGAGTGCAGCAGCATCGGTGATGCGAACATCGTTTTGAAAACGTGACTCGACGCCCTTTAACGCCAGCTGTGCCTGCACCTGGGGACGCGATCCGTGAACGACCAACAGACGAATGCCCATTGCGTTGAGCAGCGAAAGGTCCTGCACCAGAGCGACCAGGCGACCGGCCTCGACAAGACCGCCAGCAAAACCAACGACGAACGTTCGACCCCGGTGTGCATGGACGTAAGGTGCGACTTCACGCAGCCATGACACGAACCGCGCATGATCGCTGCCCGGTACAGTCGAAGCGATCGGAGCGGCGGTGACGGTATCGTTCATTCGCAAAAGTATACTTATCGTCATGCGGAGCGACGGTGTCTGAGTTGATGCACGCGTCGATCGACGACTCAAGGCCAATCCAATGACAACGTCGCGCTGATCGCGCGGCGAACCGATGCAGCCTCCTTCTCTGGACAACGCGCAGGGGTCGCGCAGACCCGCTCGTCGTCACGCACCGCTGCCGGTTATCACGTTTCCCGAAGACCTTCCGGTTTCCAGCGCGCGCGGCGAGATCGCACGCGCCATCGAATCGAATCAGGTCGTCATTGTCAGCGGCGAAACCGGCTCAGGCAAAACCACACAGCTGCCGAAGATATGTCTGTCGCTGGGCCGCGGCCGAGACGGATTGATTGGCCACACACAACCGCGACGGCTTGCGGCGTCGAGCATCGCAAAGCGGATCGCCGCTGAGCTCGCTACCGAGCCAGGCCAAGTGGTGGGCTACAAGATTCGCTTCACGGATCGCACTCAGCCAGGTGCTTCGATCAAGCTGATGACCGACGGCATCCTGCTGGCGGAAACGCAGGGTGATCCGTTGTTACGTGCGTACGACACGCTGATCATCGACGAGGCGCATGAACGCTCGTTGAATATCGACTTTCTGCTCGGATACCTGAAGCAGTTGCTCGATGAAAACAAGCGAAATGATCTGAAAGTGATCATCACGTCGGCCACGATCGACGCGGGCCGCTTTGCGAAGCATTTCGCCAACGCGAACGGCCCCGCACCCATCATCGAAGTATCAGGTCGGTTGTATCCGGTTCAGCTGCGTTATCGACCACTCGCTGACGCGGAGCGTGCGGACGATGTCGATGACCGTACGTTGATGCAGTCGATCGTCGATGCCGTCGACGAGCTGGCGAGTATTGGCAATGGCGATGTGTTGGTTTTCCTTCCGGGCGAGCGCGAAATACGAGAAGCTGCGGAGGCGTTACGCAAGCATCATCCTGCGGGCGCAGACATCTTGCCGCTCTATGCGCGGCTTTCGGCTGATGAACAGGACAGAGTGTTTAAGCCGACGTCGCGACTACGACGCATCGTGCTGGCTACCAATGTTGCGGAGACATCGCTGACCGTTCCGGGCGTTCGCTACGTTGTCGACACCGGGGTGGCGCGGGTGAAGCGCTACTCGTATCGCAACAAGGTCGAGCAGTTGCAGATCGAGCCGATTTCGCAGGCGTCAGCGAATCAGCGCGCAGGCCGTTGCGGCCGGGTCGCCGACGGCGTCTGTATCCGCCTCTACAGCGAAGAAGACTATTTGAAACGTGCGCGCTTTACCGATCCAGAGGTGCAACGGTCTTCACTGGCAGCTGTCATCCTGCGAATGAAATCACTCGGGCTTGGCGACGTAGCAAAGTTTCCGTTTGTTGAACCGCCACCCGGACGTGCCATCGCAGATGGCTACCAGTTGCTCTCTGAGCTAAATGCAGTCGATGGACGCAACGAGCTCACGCAGATTGGGCAGGAGCTTGCAAAGCTACCGCTGGATCCAAGGGTAGGGCGCATGCTGTTGGCCGCACGTGAGCAGCAATGTCTGCGTGAAGTGCTCGTAATCGCCGCGGCTTTATCGGTCCAGGATCCACGTGAGCGTCCGTTGGAAGCGCAGGATGCGGCCGACACCGCGCACCGCAGGTTTGCGGACGACAAGAGCGATTTCTTGTCTTTTGTAAAGCTGTGGGCGTTCGTGCAGGACAAGATCGACCATAAGAAGTCGAATCGAAAATTGACAGAGGAGCTGAAAGGCTACTTTCTCAGCCCGCGCCGCGTTCGCGAGTGGATCGATGTGCATACGCAACTAGCAACGATCTGCAGCGAGCACGGTTGGCGCATCAACGCATCGCCGGCGACATTCGAGCAGGTGCACGTCACGCTGCTGTCAGGTCTGCTCGGTAATATAGGTGCGCGGATCCCAGAGGCTGAGCGTGGCGAGCCGCCGTATGCCGGCGCACGCGGCATTAAATTTTTCATCTGGCCCGGCTCGGCGCTGTTGAAAAAAGCGGGCCGATGGATCGTTGCTGCCGAGCTCGTCGAAACGAGCCGGCTCTACGCGCGGACTGTTGCGACGATAGAACCGGCGTGGCTTGAGCGCGTTGGCGCACATCTCTTAAAAAAGAGTTATGCCAATCCGCACTGGGAAAAGAAACGCGCCGAAGTCGTCGCTTTCGAGCGCGCGACGCTCTACGGGCTGGTGCTGTATGCACAGCGTCGCGTTGCGTTCGGCCCAATCGACGCGGTGTTGGCCCGAGATCTGTTTATTCGTGAAGCGCTGGTCAACGGTGAATTTGAGACACGCGCCGCGTTTTTGGCGCACAACCTGCGATTGATTCGGCAGATTCGCGAGCTCGAGCACAAGACGCGTCGACTCGACGTTCTTGTCGACGACGAGTTGATCTTTGCATTCTATGAGCGCCTGATTCCGCGCGACGTCAATACAGGCATCTCGTTCGAACACTGGCGCGCGGTCGCAGAGCGCGAAGCTCCGAAGCTGCTATTTCTATCGCGCGACGAATTAATGCGGCACCAGGCCGCGGGTGTTACGACCGAACTCTTTCCAAAGCAGATCGTGCTGCAAGGCATCGGCGGCGAGCTGCGGTTGCCGGTTGACTATCACTTCGAGCCGGGCAGCCCGCGTGATGGCGTCACGATGACCGTGCCATTGGTTGCGCTGAATCAAATCGATGCAGAGCAGTGTGAATGGCTTGTGCCGGGCATGCTTAAGGAAAAGGCGCACCTGCTGCTGAAGTCACTTCCTCAGAAAATGCGCCGTCATCTGGTGCCGCTTCCCGACTACGCAGCCGCATTTGCCGAACGTGCGGGCGGTAGCACCGCGCGATCGTTGATCGGCGCACTGATTTCGGATGCCCAAAACGAGCGCGGCATCGTATGCGGGTCAGTCGATTTCAAGCGCGAATCATTGCCGGCGCATTTGCAGATGAACTTCAAAGTAGTTGACGAGCAGGGGCGGCAGCTCGCGATGGGACGCAACCTTGCGCAACTGCGGGCTGAACTCGGGGGACAGGCGCGCGCAACATTTCAACGCGTCGTCGAGCGCCAGGCGGTGTCGACGAAGCTAAATGAACGGATCGTCGACTGGGATTTCGGCGAGCTACCCGATGTGCTCGAGATACAGCGGGACGACCAGGCGCTGGTCGGTTACCCAGCGCTGGTCGATCATCTGACGCACT
>DATEOP010000293.1:0-8619 GCA_035274065.1 Burkholderiaceae bacterium | reverse complement strand
TCATGTCATCTTTAAAGTCCCTGCGGCGTACCCAGGCTACCTCCGGAGTGTTTATCCCGGCTTTCTGCAGCACGCCGGCTTCGTGGCGATGAATCCGGATCGACACGTGAAATCGCACTGGGATTACTACCTGGACCTGGTCAAGGGCGATCAGCTGGACGCCGAAGACCATCGCGTGTTTTATGACGAATACAACGCGGTGATCGACCTGCCGGCAGAGTACTACCTCGATACGATCAGGATCGTGTTCAAGGAACACCAACTTCCGGATGGCAAGTGGCGCATCCGCGGACAACTCGTCAAACCCGAAGATATCCGATCGGTGGCCCTGTTCACGATCGAGGGCGAGCTGGATGACATTTCGGGCAGCGGCCAAACGCAGGCGGCGCACGACTTATGTAAGAGCATTCCCAAATCGAAGAAGCGACACATGACCGCCGAGCGAACCGGCCACTACGGCATCTTCAGCGGACGTCGCTGGCGCGCGAACATCGCACCGGAGATTGCGAAATTCATTCGGGCTAACTCTTAGAGAAAAGCACGTGTCTGTAGCTGATCAAATCGACGCGCTGATGCCGCAGACGCAGTGCACGAAGTGTGGCTACGAAGGATGCCGGCCGTACGCTGAAGCGATTGCGGCCAACGAAGCCGAGATCAACCAATGTCCTCCAGGAGGCGCAGCAGGCATCGACGCGCTGGCGCAGCTGCTAGGTCGCGTGCCGATGCCGCTGAATCCAAACAACGGCGTTGAGAGACCGCTGACCGTCGCGGTGATAGACGAGAGCCGATGTATCGGTTGCACGCTCTGCATTCCCGCATGCCCGGTGGACGCAATTGTGGGCAGCGCAAAGCGCATGCACACCGTGATCGCCTCGCAGTGCACCGGGTGTGACCTGTGTCTGCCGCCATGCCCGATGGATTGCATCTCAATGGTTCCGGTGGCTCCGTCTCGCGCGTGGACGGCGGCGGATCGAGCTGCAGCGCGCGAACGACACAACGCGCGACGCGAACGGCTGCAACGTGCGAGCTCGCCCCGACCGCACGAGACGACGCGCGACGAGCGCGCCAACGCAGTAGCCGCCGCTATCGCCCGCGCCCAGCAGCGACGCGGAGCGATCCAGCGATGAATCCGGCGAAGCGCCGGGCGATTTACGAAACATTCAGGGCGCTGCATCCGAATCCGACCACCGAGCTTTTGTACACCACACCGTTTGAGCTGCTGGTGGCGGTTGTGCTGTCCGCCCAAGCGACGGACAAAGGGGTCAACGCCGCTACTCGCGTTCTATTCAAGATCGCAAACACTCCGCAAGCGCTTTTGAAACTCGGTGAAGAGCGACTGTCGGGCTATATCCATTCGACAGGTTTTTATCGGGCCAAGGCACGCAATGTCATTCGCTTGTCGCAGGCCCTGGTCGAGCAGCACGGTGGCGAAGTTCCTCGCAATCGTGAAGCGCTGCAGGCACTGCCCGGCGTCGGCCGAAAGACAGCGAACGTAGTGCTGAACACCGTGTTCGGCGAGCCGACGATTGCTGTCGATACGCACGTTTTTCGCGTTGCCAACCGCACGAACCTGGCGCCGGGGAAAGACCCCGAAGAGGTAGAACGGCGACTACTCAAATTCACGCCGGACGAATTCAAGACGAACGCCCATCACTGGTTGATATTGCACGGCCGTTACATCTGCAAGGCACGCATGCCCGAATGCTGGCGCTGCCCGATAGCCCGGTGGTGCGAGTATCGCCACAAGACTCCACCGCCGTAGGAGCAATGTTCAATCCATCCAAGGAGGACGTCCGCCGATTCTTCTGCGAGACCTGGCGCAAGCACCGCGAAGCCAAAGTGCTGTCGCCGCTCGAAGCCATTGCCCTCGACTGGATGATGAAACATCCCGAGTATCACAGCGACTTCGAGGACTTGGAAGCTGCCCTTGCCCGCGAGTACGCCGTCGATGAAGGGCGAACGAATCCATTTCTGCACATGTCAATGCACTTGGCGATCGCGGAACAACTTTCGATCGACCAGCCGCCGGGTATCCGTGCGGCATATCGACAGCTCGTTGCGCGGCGTCGCGACGAACACGCCGCAATGCATGACGTGATGGACTGCCTCGGCGAGGCCGTGTGGAGCGCGCAGCGCTCAGGTCAAACTATGCCGGCCGATGACATGAGCGCGCGCTATTTGGACTGCCTGCGGCGTCGCGCAAGCGAGAACTAGCGCTTCTGGTTACTTAAGGGCCCGGACAGCGCGGAAAGATAGGCCGCCACGTTGCGGATGTCGTCACGCGTCAACGGTTTTGCAATGCCATTCATGATGGGATTCTTGCGGGCCCCGCTCTTGTAGTCGCGAAGCACTTTTTCCAGATAGTCCTGGTACTGGCCTGCAAGCCTCGGATAAGTCGGATCGAGGGCCGTCACGAAATCTTTTCCATGACACGCCGCACACTGTTGCTGTGCGAGCTCCTCGCCTTTTTTCGCGTCCTGCGCGGCAGCCGGTGCAGCGGCGAGCACACACGCACTTAGCAATATGACCCTGAACATTCCGACTTTCTTTTCGCCCGCGCTCATTTCGAAGCCGCCCCTGCGGAACCCTCACCGCGCGCCGCGTAATACGCGGCCACTTTTGTAATTTGCTCGTCGGTCAGCCCCTTGGCCACCGCCGTCATAGACGGGTGATTGCGTGCTCCCTGCCGATAAGCTTTCAGCGCCGCTTCGATATACGGCTGACTCTGCCCACCAATCTTTGGCACGCGATACACATAGGGAAATGATGCCTGGTACCCGGGAATCCCATGGCAGCCGATGCACATCGAGACTTTCGCCTGCGCGCCGCTCGGCGCTGTTACAGCGCCGCCCTTGGTGTCTTGCGCAACCGCGGGCTGCATGAGCCCGGCTAACAGCATCAGCAAGAAAAATCTCATCTCTGTTTTAAGATCGTTGGCGAAACAGCGGGCGATTGTAGCGGAGCGGCGTCAGCTCTCAAGCTTTGCACACTCGATCGGTATACTCGATTTAGTCTGCATTCTGTTCGTCGTGTACCAATGCTGCGCTTCGAGGGGTCCGATACTTATGTCGCGACCGATGATCTAAAGCTCGCCGTCAACGCTGCACTGATTCTGCAGCGGCCGTTGTTGATCAAGGGAGAGCCCGGCACCGGAAAGACGATGCTCGCTGAAGAAGTTGCGCGCGCTCTCGGGATGCCGTTGCTGGCGTGGCACATCAAGTCCACTACGAAGGCGCAGCAAGGCCTGTACGAATACGACGCGGTATCGCGTCTGCGCGACTCGCAGCTTGGTGACGCACGCGTGCACGATATCCAGAACTACATCGTCAAAGGCGTCCTGTGGCAGGCGTTCGACGCCGAACAGCAAACCGTGCTGTTGATCGACGAGATCGACAAGGCAGATATCGAATTTCCGAATGATCTGTTGCGCGAGCTCGACCGCATGGAGTTTTTTGTTTACGAAACGCGGCAAACCGTAGTCGCGCGGCATCGGCCGCTGGTCGTGATCACGTCTAACAACGAAAAGGAGTTGCCAGACGCGTTCTTGCGTCGCTGTTTTTTTCACTACATCAAGTTTCCCGACAAGGAAACGATGCAGGCGATCGTTGACGTGCACTTCCCGAAGCTGCGCAGGGATCTATTACAAAATGCGCTGTCGGTTTTTTTCGGCACGCGCGACCTGCCGGGCCTTAAGAAAAAACCATCTACATCGGAATTGCTTGATTGGCTGAAGCTTCTCGTTGCAGAACAGATCCCGGCCGATGCGCTGCGCTCGAATGACGAGAAACTGTCCGTCCCGCCACTTGCCGGCGCGCTGCTGAAAAACGAGCAGGACATGCATCTGTTCGAAAGGCTCGTATTCATGGCGCGCCAGAGCCGCTAATGAACGCCATCGCGCCGGTCACGCTTGAGGGTTACGGCGTCCGGCTCGAGCCATTAGGGCAAGAACATCAGCCCGGTCTGGCTGCGGCCGCGAGTGACGGTGAGCTGTGGAGACTTTGGTTCACGTCGGTGCCTGAACCTGCGGATACGTCGGGCTATGTCGATGCTGCGCTCGAAGGGCAGCGCGCCGGCCATATGCTGCCGTGGGCGGTACGCGAGCTCGCAACCGACACCGTCGCGGGAAGTACGCGTTATCACGACATCGTGCCCGCCGCTGATCGCGTGGAGATCGGTTACACGTGGTATGCGCAGCGATGGCAGAAGACCAGTGTCAACACCGCATGCAAACTGCTGTTACTGACGCATGCATTCGCTTCAGTCGGTTGCCAGGTTGTCGGACTGCGCACCGACAACTTCAACTTCAGATCACAGCGCGCAATCGAGGCGCTGGGAGCGAAGAAAGATGGCGTGATTCGCCATCACCATCCTCGGCGCGACGGTACGGTGCGCGATACCGTTATCTACAGCATCCTCGCTGCCGAGTGGCCGGACGTCAAACGCCATCTGGAGCTACGGTTGGCTCGTCATGCCGCGTAGATACCGATGCTGATCGACTTCTTTTTTCATCTGCGACAGGCCAAGCTCAAGGTCTCGATCAATGAGTTGCTGACCTTGCTCGACGCGCTGAAGAACGATGTGATCGGACCTTCGATCGACGACTTCTATTACTTGTCGCGTGCGACTCTGGTCAAGGACGAAACACAGTTCGACCGCTTCGATCGAGCCTTCGGCGAATATTTCCGCGGCCTGCAAACCGCGATCGACTTCACAAAAGAGATTCCGGACGAGTGGTTCAAGCAGATGCTCGAGCGTACGTTCTCCCCGGAGGAGATCGCGAAGCTGGAAAAACTTGGCTGGGACAAGCTAATGGATGAGTTCCGGAAGCGGCTGCAAGAGCAGGATGGTGCGCACCACGGCGGTAACAAGTGGATCGGCTCAGGTGGTACTTCGCCGTTCGGCCATGGCGGCGCGCATCCCGAAGGGATTCGCATCGGCGGTCCATCAAAGGGTGGGCGGTCGGCTGTCAAGGTTTGGGAGATGCGCGGTTATCGCGACTACGACGATTCGGTCGAGATCGGAACGCGCAACATCAAGGTCGCTCTGCGTCGCCTACGCCGTTTTGCGCGCGAAGGCGCCGAGCTCGAGCTTGATATGCACGACACGATCGAGTCGACCGCGAAGAACGCAGGGTGGCTCGATCTGAAGCTGGTTCCCGAGAGACACAACACGGTCAAGGTATTGATGCTGCTCGATGTCGGCGGCACGATGGATGAGCACATCAAGCGAACTGAAGAGCTGTTCAGCGCCGCCAAGAGCGAGTTCAAGCATCTCGAGTTTTACTACTTTCATAACTGCGTGTACGAATTTTTATGGCGTAATAATCGGCGCCGCTATACAGAGCGTCACACTACGTGGGATGTGCTTCGCAAATATCCGCACGATTGGAAGTTGATTTTTGTCGGCGATGCGACGATGAGTCCGTACGAAGTGTTGCAACCCGGCGGCTCCGTCGAGTACAACAACGACGAGGCAGGAGCGGTTTGGCTGCAACGGCTGTTTTCGACGTTTCCAAAATCAGTCTGGCTTAACCCAGAGCCCGAGCAGCTATGGCAGTACCGCCAATCCATCTCGGTAATTCGTCAAATCGCAGGCGGCAAGATGTTTCCGATGACACTTGACGGCCTGACACGGGCAATGCGCTCGCTGAGCAAGTGATGCCAATATCTGTTCGCATGCTGTCAGATGAATTGCGCGTAGCCTTTTCGGTTAAATCAGCGAGCGGGCGCAAGGCCTGCTAGGAACATGCACAAAACTTGAAATCTGGAGGTAGAGATGAGCCAGTATCAGATTGCTGTCGTCGTCGGCAGTCTTCGTCGTGAATCTTTCAACCGCCAGTTGGCGAATGCCATCGTCAAACTTGCCCCCGCCGAGTTTTCGTTTCGACAACTGGAAATTGGCGATTTGCCGCTGTATAGCCAAGATCATGAGACGAATCCGGTAGAGACAGTCAAACGACTGAAGAAAGAGATCTCGTCCTCCGATGGCCTCCTTTTTGTTACTCCCGAGTACAACCGCTCGATACCAGGCGTTCTAAAAAACGCGCTCGATCACGCGTCGCGCCCATATGGCCAGAACGCCTGGGCGCGCAAGCCGGCCGGTGTGCTTGGCGTTTCAGTGGGTGCTGTCGGCACTGCCGTCGCGCAACAGCACTTGCGCAATGTTCTCGCGTATCTGGACGTGCCGACACTTGGCCAGCCTGAGGCCTTCATCCAAGCCAAAGAAGGCCTCTTTGATGCCTCGAGCAATATCGGCGCTGCGAGCCGGAAATTTTTGCAAGGCTGGATGGATAGCTACGTTGCATGGGTAAAGACGCACGTTGAGCAGGCACACGAGCAACTTGCGAGCTGAGCAGCCGCGATCTTGATCTGCGAGTCGCGCTAGCGGTGCTCGAGTAACCCGCCCTGCGCACGGGTTACTCGATACGGCCGCGGACTAACGGATTGTCAGTTGTCTCACCAGCAGCGAGCCGAGCAGCACCGTTATCAGAGCTGTCATTGCCGAGGCTATCGGGAACGAGCGAACCGCCGTCTTCGTAACCTCCATCGCGTGCGGACGCAGTAACTGCATGCGCCGCTTGGTCATCTGCTGTCCAAGCGCACGTAACTGTCCGCCGAGCACGCGCTCCGCTTCCGGCAGAAGCCTCGTTTCTTCGTCTGCAACGTGGTGCAAAACGAGGCGAATCAACTCCATGAAGGTGGTGTCGTATTCGCCATCTTCCGGTTGCATATTGCGCAGTGCACTTATCAGCCGGCGCATTTCATTGTGTTCGGGGACGCTTTTGTCAAGAATCGGATCGGAGCCCGCCCCGCTTCGAAGAGCGGGATAAAAAATTTCTTCTTCGAGCTGCGCATGGATTTCCAGCGCCAGGCACGCGTTGGTCGCGAGCGCCAGCTTCTTTTCTGGCGAGCTGTCCGGGTGATAACGGCGTGCCAGCGCCAGCACGTGCGTGTGATCCATACGGATCATCGTGGTAATGCAGGGGGAAAGCTTGCGTAATGTGCTGCGAACAGGCGTATTTGTCCTAAGTGCGATGTCCATTGTTGGCCTCCGGGTTGCGTGCGACGCGAACAACCGCCGCAGACATCTTCGCCCGCAATCGCCGTTCCTGCTCGAGGCTGCTGCTCGAACCGTTACGTCGTGAACGGCGGCGCCGCTTTCAGGACCTCGTCCATCGTCGTCTGGCCGTTCGCAATTTTCTGGGCGCCTGACAGACGTAGCGACTTCAAGCCGTCGCGCGCGGCCTGGTTGCGCATCTTGACGATATCGCCCTCCTGCCCAACCAGTGCGCGCATTGCATCGGTCATCACGAGCATCTCGATCAGTCCGGTACGGCGCATGTAGCCGGTATTGCGGCACTCGAGGCAGCCGACAGGCTTGTAGACCTTGTCGGGGATATTCGACCGCCACGGGCTGACCAGTTCCTTCCAAAGCAGGGGATCGATGGGCTCTCCGACTGCCTTGCAATGCGGACACAGCGTGCGTATCAACCGCTGCGCAAGGATTCCGATCAACGTGGCGTTAACCAGATAGTTCGGTATGCCGAGCTCCAGCAGCCGTGCGACCGAGGACGCAGCGTCATTGGTGTGCAGCGTCGAGAAAACCAGATGGCCGGTTAGCGCGGCCTGCACTGCCATGTCGGCCGTCTCCTTGTCGCGAATCTCGCCGACCATGATGATGTCCGGATCCTGCCGCATCAACGCACGCAGGCCGTCGGCAAAGCCAAGGTCGATGCCATGCTGGACCTGCATCTGGTTCAGCGCAGGATCGACCATTTCGATCGGATCTTCCACGGTGCTGACGTTGACCTCGTCAGTCGCAAGCTGTTTCAGCGTGGAATACAGCGTCGTCGTCTTGCCTGACCCTGTCGGGCCGGTGACGAGCACGATGCCGGATGGGCGGTGAATCCAGCTCTCCCACAGCTTGGCTTCCTCGTTCGCGAATCCCAGCTCAGCGTAGCTGCGCACGACGACTTCCGGATCAAAGATCCGCATCACGAGCTTCTCACCGAACGCGGTCGGTAGAGTGGACAGGCGGATTTCAACTTCGCGCCCCGCGTTCGGCCCGGTCGTCACTTTGGTCTTGATACGACCGTCTTGAGGACGCCGCTTTTCGATCACATCCATTCTGCCGAGCAACTTGATGCGGCTCGTCATTGCGCCCATCACACCGGCCGGCACCTGGTAGACCTGATGCAGAACGCCGTCGATGCGAAATCTTGCGACTCCGAATTCGCGCCGCGGCTCAAGATGGATATCACTCGCACGCTGGTCGAACGCATACTGCAGCAGCCAGTCGACAATATGGATGACGTGCGCATCGTTGGCGTCGACCTTGCCGCCGAGTTCAACCAGCTGCTCGAAGCTCGAGACCAGCGCAGTGCTGCCGGTCTTCGCCGCACCGCGCACCTGCTGCGCAAGCTTGAAGAATTCAGTCGTGTAGCGAGCAACGTCGAGTGGGTTCGCAACAACGCGCAGTACGGTCTTCTTCGTGATCTGTTCGATTTCACGATCCCACCCGGTCAAGAATGGCTCGCTGGTGGCGATCGTCACTTCGGTCGGCGTCATCGCGACCGGCAGAATCGAATACGTCGTCGCGTACGACGACGACATCACGTCG
>DATEOP010000292.1:0-2429 GCA_035274065.1 Burkholderiaceae bacterium | reverse complement strand
CTGAAAGTCGGCCAGGATAGCCGCTTAGCCGCCGTTCGGCAGGGCGCCATTAGTCGCCGTTAAATGCCAAAACTCAACTTTAAAACGCCAAAACGCTTCGACCTGCCGTCGAAGAAACAGATACACACCGTGTATCTTATGTGGTAAGAAGGATGAAAGGATGAGACATGCCACGTACAACAGCTTCCTCCGAAGCGCCGCTCCAGGCCGTAAATCTACGTGTTCGAATCGACACACAGTCCCTGATTGATCGTGCGGCGAATATGCTCGGCCGTACGCGCTCCGATTTCATGATCGCTGCGTCCAAGCAGGCGGCCGAAGACGCCATTCTCGACCAACGTGTTATTTCGGCGTCGCCAGAAGCGTACAGCAAGTTTTTGGATATGCTCGATCGCCCCGGGCAAGCGAATGAACAGCTGCGCAAGACGATGCAAACGCCCGCCCCGTGGGAGTCTCAGTGACGATCGTCGCTCCAGTTCCGCTTGATGATGGTCATCTGCTAGACGAGTTCACTTCGGGCACAGCTTCGCTGGACGATTGGCTCAGGCGCCGCGCGCGTGCCAATCATGCGAGCGGAGCAAGCCGGACTTTCGTTCTGTGCGACGACGCGCGCGTTGTCGCCTATTATTCGCTTGCGTCCAGTTCGATCACCTGCACCGAGGCCGTCGGTCGCTTTCGCCGAAATATGCCCGATCCAATTCCGGTTATAACTCTGGCTCGACTGGCGATCGACCAGACCAGGCAAGGTAAAGGCTTTGGGAGAGCTCTCATTCGCGATGCTGGCCGCCGCGTGATTGCCGCCGCCGATCTTGTTGGTGTTCGTGGTTTGATAGTTCATGCAATCAGCGAAGACGCAAAACAATTTTATCTGCGGTGCGGCTTTCTACAATCTCCTACCAACGAGATGACGCTCATGATTCCGCTTTCTGATTTGAAAGCGGCAGCCTGATTGTTGCACATCCGGCTTCTGCGGATGATTCGCGCTGGAGGTGAATAGCGCTATTTTGATTCTGCTAATTCAGATCCGGTCGGCGGCAATGCGCCAGAACTCGACGATCGAGCCTTTGAGATCGCGGCTGAAAGCGGATGAGGTGGATGGCTCCCGCTCACGGCATCTGAGTGCCAAGATGGGTTGCTGTCATGCAAACCCGAGCCAGGAGCCACCCGCCATGGAGATTAGCACGATCGGCCTGGATTTGGCCAAGAACGTTTTTCAGGTTCACGGTATCAGCGCGACCGGTGAGGTCGTCCTGCGCAAGGCGCTGCGGCGATCGCAGATGCTGCCGTTCTTCGAGAAGCTGCCGCCTTGCCTGGTGGGCGCCGAGGCCTGCGGGACATCACATCACTGGGCGCGCGAGCTGACCAAGCTGGGTCATGAGGTTCGGCTGATGCCGGCGGCTTACGTGAAGCCTTATGTGAAGCGCGGTAAGAACGATGCCGCAGACGCCGAGGCGATCTGCGAAGCGGTCACACGTCAGACGATGCGGTTCGTGCCCATCAAGTCGCGCGAGCAACAGGCGGCGTTGTCGCTGCACCGCGTGCGCAGCCTGTTGATCAAGCAGCGCACGCAGCTGGTCAACATGATGCGCAGCGTGCTCGCCGAGCTGGGTATCGCCATCCCGGTGGGGATCGTGAAGGCACTGCAAATGGCGCGAGAGATCCTCGACGGCGAGTCCGAGCTCGACTTGCCGGCCGAAGCGGCGAATGTCGTCGCAGTGCTGGCAGGACAACTGCTCCAGCTTCACGCCCAGTTGCGCAAGCTCGACCTGCGTCTCGCCGCTCTGCAGCGGAGCGACGACAGGGCTCGGCGTCTGGCGACGATCCCTGGTATCGGGCCGATCGGTGCAACCGCGATCGCGGCATCGGTCGCCGATCCCACGCAGTTCGCCTCGGGACGCCAGTTCGCCGCCTGGCTGGGGCTGACCCCGCGGCAGAGCTCGAGTGGCGGCAAGGACCGCTTGGGGCGCATTACGAAGATGGGCGACAGATATCTGCGGCAGCTTCTGATCGTCGGCGCAACCGCGCTGGTTCGATACGCCAAGGAAAAACCCAGTACGGTCGATCCGCGCTTTGTCGCTCTGCTAGCCAGAAAGCCTGCGCGCGTCGCCTCGGTCGCCATCGCCAACAAGATGGCGCGGATCGCATGGGCGGTCATGGCGCGCGGCAGCGTCTTCGAACGCGGGCATGCGCCTATGCTGGCGGCAGCATAGATCTAGAGCTTGGCTGAGGAGATCAGCTTCACGAGGTTGTGAGAGCGAAGGATGTGATGGCAAAACCGGTCGGACCGGGAACAAGGACAACCCAAGGAACGTCTTAGGCGCCATAGCCTGCAAAGCCGATCGGACCTTGTTCACGGACCCCATCAGGGCCAGCAGTCTGCACCGACTGCATCAACAGGCCGGACAGACGACTGCACCCGACCAACGGCC
>DATEOP010000291.1:0-15651 GCA_035274065.1 Burkholderiaceae bacterium | reverse complement strand
GGGTGGAGAGTCGCAGCGAATACGGCTGGCGTCGCAGATCGGATCCGGCCTTACAGGCGTGATGTACGTGCTCGACGAGCCTTCGATCGGTCTGCATCAACGCGACAATGGCCGTTTGATCACCACGCTCAAGCACCTGCGCGACTTCGGCAACACGGTGATCGTTGTCGAGCACGACGAAGATGCGATCCGTGCGGCCGACTACGTCGTTGACATGGGTCCCGGCGCGGGCGTGCACGGCGGTGAAGTCATTGCGCAGGGGACGCTAGTCGATGTGCTGGACGACCCGGACTCGCTGACCGGGCAGTATTTGTCCGGCCGCCGGCAGATCGAGGTGCCCAACGACCGCACGCCGCCGTTTACTACATGGCTAACGGTCGGTGGCGCGCATGGCAACAACCTGAAGAATGTCACGCTCGAGATTCCGGTAGGCCTATTGACGTGCGTGACGGGCGTATCGGGCTCCGGCAAGTCGACGCTGATCAACGACACGTTGTACGCCGCGGTGGCGCGCCATCTGTACGGCTCATCGGCAGAGCCCGCACCTTACGAGTCGCTCGAAGGTCTCGAAAACTTCGATAAGGTTATTAATGTCGATCAAAGCGCGATCGGTCGTACGCCGCGCTCGAACCCCGCAACCTACACCGGGCTGTTTACACCGATTCGCGAGTTGTTCGCCGAAACGCCGACGGCGCGCGAGCGCGGCTATGAAGCCGGCCGATTTTCATTCAACGTGAAGGGCGGGCGTTGCGAAACATGCCAGGGCGACGGCGTCATTAAAGTGGAAATGCACTTTCTGCCCGATGTCTACGTGCCTTGCGATATCTGCCATGGCAAGCGCTACAACCGCGAAACGCTCGAAGTGCATTACAAAAGCAAGAGCATCGCCGATGTGCTCGACCTGACCGTCGAAGACGCGCTCGAGTTCTTCAGTGCAGTACCAACGATTGCGCGCAAGCTGCAAACGCTGATCGACGTCGGCCTTGCGTACATCAAGTTGGGGCAGAGTGCGGTAACGCTGTCGGGCGGTGAAGCGCAGCGAGTCAAGCTGTCGCTCGAGCTGTCAAAGCGCGATACCGGCCGTACGCTCTACATCCTGGACGAACCGACCACGGGCCTGCACTTTCACGACATCGCGTTGTTGCTGAAAGTGCTGCATCAGTTGCGCGACAGCGGCAACACGGTGATTGTTATCGAGCACAACCTCGATGTGATCAAGACAGCTGACTGGGTCGTCGATCTCGGCCCCGAAGGCGGCGACGGTGGTGGAGAAATCATTGCCAGTGGGCCCCCTGAAGCCGTGGCCGCTAGCAGGCAGAGCTACACCGGGCGCTATCTGGCACCGGTGCTTGGGCGTCAGCGCCCGCAGCAACGTGTGGCCGTGGGACACTGACAGAACCCAATTGACAGCTATCTACGGTCGGAATCGCGCGTAGATGCCGACTTCAGCGCGAAGTCGGCCGGGACCCTGAATAATTCTGCATTAGGTTCCTCGCGCTTGATATTTTCAAGTCGATAGATGCGCTCGCCCGAGCGCGGATCTGCATAACGCGTCGACACGACAACGTTCAATTCGGGCGAGTACCAGCGCTCCGACATGATTTCGATCGGCAGCTTGTTGCCGATACGTCCGGCGGGAATCGTCCAAGTTGTCCTCTTGCCCTCGGCACGTACGCCGTCAAACTCGCGACTGCCGAGAGATGTCGTTGTTCCCGGGCCTGGTGGAGGCGTCATTGCCGATGAAAACATCGGCGGAAAGCCTGCATGGCCGCCTTCACTATGCAGCACCTCGACGTGATCTGCGAGGGCACTTGTGCCGCCCGCGGTCCGATCCCCCATGATGACGACGTTGCGTTCTCGGCGCTCGGCGCGCTCCGTATTCCGCTCAGTGGCGCGCTCCTCCCGCTCGCCACGCATCCGATCTGTGAACTCGCGCGCCCAGCGTCGCATCTCTTCACCAAATGAACGCGCTTCCTCCGGGCTCATTTGCGAATGCGGCTTCGGTGGCTGAGGCGGCGGTGGCGCCACTCCTGTGGGCGGAACCGGCGGAACTGGAGGCACGGGCGGAATGGGCACGCGATGTGAGACATTCAGTTCGCGGGCGCTTCGTTTTTGCGTGTTCAGCACATACGCCTTGCGAGCGACGACGTCGTGAATGAACACCGCACCGCCTGGTTGCTCCTGGCGCGTGCGGCCCTGACCGTCCCGAAAAAGCTTCATCGAAGAACTGCGCTCGATTCGATTACCGTCGCTCAGAATCTGGCGCGTCTCACTCACAGCCGTCGCCGCGTACGGAGCGCCCTTGATCACGCTGCGTCCTCCGAGCTCGGACGATACGAACATCATCATGTCGTCGCCTGCACCGAATGGAAACGCAGGCGGCAGCGGTGCCACCGGTGGTAAAGGTGCAATCGGCGGCGAAGGCGCTACCGGCGGCGAAGGCGCAACTGGTGGCGAAGGCGCAACCGGCGGCGGCTGAGTCTGCGCATGCGTGACAGCCGCGAGCGCCAGCAGATAAACAACGATAACCACTTTCGACATCACGTTTCCTTTCACTCGGCAAAGCGCACGGCCAGCAGCAAACCGGTCGGCGATAACAGGAACTCGGCACGCACAGGCTGATCGATTCGCGCCGGATCGACCGGCAAGCCGTAATCGGACAGCGTGGAGCCGGGAACTTCAGACGAAACGATCAAGGCCGAAGGCTCCGAGGCAATCGCCTCGGACGTCACCAACGCCAGGAAGGGAGTGCGCACCGGAGCGTCGCGCGTCGGCGTATTCGGCATCAGCATAGCCAGGCTGATCACGACCGCCAGCACCGTCATAGCCGCTAGCCCAGCAGCGCGCGCGCCAAACACAAAGCGCCAGGAGCCTCGCCTTTTGTCGACCGGTCCTGGCGCGGGGACGCGAGTGGCTGCAACCGATTGCAGCGCTCGCATCTCACGCACGCGCGTCAACAACTGATGCTCCGCGAGCAGATCAGGTTGACGCTCCGACAGGTCGGCGCGCGCTGCGGCCAGCCAGTCGTCGAGCCTTCTGTTCTGTTCCATCGTTCGGCCTTATTTAACGTTGCTGTTCAACAATTCCGTCAGCTTTGACTTTGCGCGAGACAGGCGCGACCGCACCGTTCCTATCTCGATGCCGACCACTCTCGCGACGTCCGCATACGACATTTCCTGCAGCTCGACCAGGATCAGCACGTCGCGGAAAATCGGCGGCAACCGCCGAATCGCGTCATACAGGCTGTCGAGCGAGCGCGTTCGCTCCATATGGTCGCTTGGCAGTGCAGGCGCATCGGCGCCTTCGTTCCCTTCAGTCAACGCGTTGAAATCGTCGACCGACTGCAGGCGCGTATCGATGCTTCGATACGCGCGAAAACGTGCAACGCCACACAAGTAGGCCGCGAGCGATCCGCGCGCTGCGTCATATTTGATCGCGCCACCCAGTAGTTCGATGAACACGTCCTGCGTGATATCCGCGGCTTGCGCCGCCGAGCCGGTCAGCAGCCATACAAATCGATACACGGCCGCCCGATGGCGGCGATACAAAACGGTGAATGCTGCTTCATCGCCCGCAAGCGCCAAAAGAAGCTCGGGCGTTTCATCGACGTCGTCGACACCGACCTTGCAGGCTGGTCGTACGAAATTCGCCGCCGTTCGCCCCGAGGGATCGAAAGCCACAGAGCCCCTTGCATTGCTCATCTGTACGCTATTGCCTTCGACGGCTACAAAAGTTCCCGTAGCCGGCCAAGCGGATCGATTATCTTTGCAACAACCGTTGCTCCGCGAGCTCAAGCGCGTCGGGTACCCCTCGTAAGACGACGATATCGCCGACTTGCAACCGCATATCAGGACTCGGGTCTGCCCCGCGGATGCCGCGCCGTCGCACCGACGTCACCTCGGCCCCAATCGTTGCGAGATCCAGATCGCGCAGCGCTTCGCCCACGGCTGCTGCGTCTGCATCGATCGGCACTGAATGCAGACGTTCGTGTTTATCATCGTCGACCGCATCCTCCTCATCGCCGTGAAAGTGTCCGCGCAATAGTCGATAGCGCTGATCGCGAGCCTGCCTCACACGCTTGACGACACGCGACACCGGAACACCGAGCAACACCAGCGCGTGCGATCCGAGCATCAGGCTTCCCTCCAGAATTTCAGGCACGACTTCGGTAGCGCCTGCGCGTGTGAGCTGCTCAAGATCATGGTCGTCGTAGGTGCGCACGATGACAGGCAGACTCGGCTTCAACTCGTGCGTATGGTGCAGAACCTTCAATGCGGAATGTGTGTCGGCGTAGGTGATCACCAGCGCCGACGCACGCGAGATGCCTGCCGCCACCAGCGCCTCGCGCCGTCCCGCGTCACCATATACGACTGACTCGCCTGCGGCACTGGCTTCGCGCACTAAATCGGGATCGAGGTCAAGTGCAACGAAAGAAATGCCCTCCTGCTCGAGAATTTTCGCCAGATGCTGTCCGCTGCGGCCAAAGCCACAGATCACGACGTGCTTGTCAACGGCGATTGCCCGCTTTGCAATGTTGGCGATCTCGATCGACTTGATCAGCCACTCGGACGACACAAGCCGCATCACGATGCGATTTGAATAATGCAGCAGAAGCGGCGCCGCCATCATCGATAACAGCATTGCCGCCAATACGATCTGAAGCACCGGCTTGTCGATCAGTCCCAGACTGCCCGCCTGGCCAAGCAATACAAATCCGAATTCGCCGGCACTCGCGAGCGCGAGCGCGGTGCGGATCGCGGTACCTGCGGTCGCGCCGAAGATGCGCGCCAGTATGAAAATCAGGCTGAACTTGAACGCAACAGGAAGGATCAATGCCAATAAGACCCAGCCGAGGTTGTCAATCAAGACGCGCACGTTCAGCAGCATGCCGATCGTCACGAAAAATAGTCCGAGCAATACGTCGCGAAACGGCTTGATGTCGTCCTCGACCCGGTGCTTGAATTCCGTCTCCGAAATCAGCATGCCTGCGATAAACGCGCCGAGAGCGAGCGACAGTCCCGCAATCTCGGTCATCCACGCCAGCGCAAGAGTCACAAACAGCAGATTCAGAGTAAAAAGCTCCTGCGATTTCCTTCGCGCGACCATAAGCAGCCACCAGCGCAGCACGCGCTGACCGCCGACCAGCAACAGCGTCAGCAGCACCGCAGCTTTCAGCAGCGCAATGGCGAGCGTCTGCATCAAGACGCCTGTTTCCGCACTAAGCGCTGGCACGATGACCAGTAGTGGAACGACCGCGAGATCTTGAAAAAGCAGTACGCCGACGATGCGCTTGCCGTGCTCGGTATCGAGTTCAACGCGCTCGGCCAGCATCTTCATCACGATTGCTGTGGACGACATTGCCAACGCACCGCCCAACGCAAACGCACCTGGCAGCCCGACGTTGAAGTAGGGTCCGATCAACCAGCCGGCGATGAGCGTCGCCAGCACGGTCAATACGACCTGCGCCGCACCGAGTCCAAGCACGATGCTTCGCATTGCCTTCAGCTTGGCCAGCGAAAACTCGAGGCCAATCGAAAACATCAAGAACACGATGCCGAATTCGGCCAGATAGCGTGCATCGGCGCTGTCAGGCAAAACCGCCAGCGCTTGTGGGCCTACCAGAATGCCAACGGTCAGATAAGCCAGCAGCGGCGGCAAATGCAGCAGGCGGAACACCACAACGCCTGCGACCACGCAGAACAGCAGCAACAGCGCGAACTCGAGACCCGATGTCATCCGTCAACCGATCGCGCGTCGGACGCGCAGAGCAAAACCCGTGCCAGAAAAAAAGTGCGGTGTATTATCGCTGGCCCTTACAAATCCGATGTCAGTGACCTCTCCCAGCCTTGTTGCGACTTCCGGCGCACTCGCGCTTGCGCGTGAGGTGTTGCAGATCGAAGCGCAGGCAGTTGCCGCGCTGACAGATCGCATCGATGGCGCCTTTTCCAAAGCAGTCGACCTTCTGCTCGCATGTGCCGGCCGTGTCGTCGTCAGCGGCATCGGCAAGAGCGGACACATTGCACGCAAGATTGCCGCGACCCTGGCTTCGACGGGAACTCCATCGATGTTCGTGCATGCTGCCGAAGCAGCACACGGCGATCTCGGAATGATTACACGCGAAGATGTCCTATTGGCGTTGTCGTACTCGGGCGAAGGCGATGAGTTGCTGACGATGCTGCCGATTGCCAAGCGTCAAGGAACGCCGCTGGTGGCGATCACCGGCAATGCCGGTTCAACGCTGGCGAAGCTGGCCGATGTGCACATCGACGTGCGTGTCGACAAGGAAGCCTGTCCGTTGAATCTTGCGCCAACGTCATCCACCACCGCAATGCTCGCGATGGGTGACGCGCTCGCGATCGCGTGTCTCGATGCGCGCGGATTTGGGCCCGAGGATTTTGCGCGTGCACATCCTGGTGGCGCACTGGGCCGCAAGCTTTTGACTTACGTGCGCGACGTCATGCGAACTGGAGATCAAATCCCGATCGTCTACCTCGATGCCAGCGTGATGGACGCGCTACACGAGATCACGCGCAAACAAATAGGCGTAACGGCGATCGCTGACAACGATGGAAAGCTCGCCGGTATTTTCACCGATGGTGACCTGCGACGTTTGCTCGAGCGCGTTGGCGATGTTCGCAGCGTCGGCGTAGCGAGCGTCATGACGCGGGGGCCACTGACGATCTCGCCCGACAGTCTGGCGGCCGAAGCGGCCCAGCTGATGGATCAGCGTAGGAAAAATGTACTGCTCGCAGTCGACAACGGTGGGCAGCTGGTCGGCGCGTTAAGCATGCCGGACCTTCTGTCGGCCAAGGTGATCTGATGCTTGCGAAGTCGCGCCTCGATAGCACGCTAGCGGAACAGCGTGCCGCTCGCGTGCGACTGATGGTGCTCGATGTGGACGGTGTCCTGACGGATGGGCGCCTTTATTACGGCCCACAAGGCGAAGCGATGAAGGTGTTCGATGTGCGAGATGGGCACGGGATCAAGATGCTGATCAGACATGGAGTCGAGGTCGCCTTGCTCTCGGCACGCAACAGCGACATCGTTTTGGCACGCGCGAGCGAGCTAGGAATTTCACGCGTGCTGCAAGGACGCGGCGATAAAGCAGCTGCGTTTGCAACACTGCTTGCCGATACCGGTATCGGTGGCGAAGAAAGCGGGTTCATGGGCGATGACTTGCCCGACTTGCCGCCGATGCGCGCGGCAGGATTTGCCGCCACGGTGGTCGATGGCTGCAACGCCGCGCAGGCGGCCGCGCACTGGATATCACCGCATCCAGGCGGACGTGGCGCCGTGCGCGCACTTGCCGAATTCATCCTGAATGCCAAGGGCATCGACACTACCTCGATGGTGCACGGATGAGGGATCGCATCACCGCATTTATCGCGATCATTCTGCTAGCGTCGCTGGCGGGTATTAGTTATTGGTACTCGCAGTCGACGCGGCTTAAGAAGATTGCCAGCCCGGTCTCACGCGAGGGGCCGGATTTCATCGCCAACGGCGTCACGCTCACGCAGTTCGACGCTACGGGCCGGGCGACAAACCGGTTGCATGCGAGCGAGTTGGTGCACTTCGCAGCCGACGATCACTCTGAGCTCTCGCAACCTCGACTGATCAGCGTGCGGCCCCAGCAGCCCCTTTTAGAAGTCCGAGCAAAGACCGCCAACGTCGAAAACGGTGGCGAGCGTGTTTCACTGGCGGGCGACGTCGTCGTCACCCGCGCCCCCGGACGAGACGGCACCGCGCCAATGCAACTTCGCACACAGCGATTGACCGCGCTTCCCGATCTCGATAGGTATTCGACGGATGCACCGGTGGAAATTGAGCGGGGAGACTCCATGGTCCAGTCAACCGGCATGGACTACGACAACGTTCATCGCGTGGTGAAGTTCCATTCCAAAGTACGCGGCACTATCTCGTCCACCGCACCTGGGGAGGCGGCGCAGTGAGACACTGGTTGGCAACCCTGGTGTTGGTCGTTGCGTCTGTGCCTGCGCTTGGAGAAAAGGCCGATCGCACCAAACCGTTGAACTACGAGGCCGACAGCGGCGAATGCGATGACTTGAAGCAGGTGTGTGTGCTGGTAGGCAATGTCGCGCTTAATAAGGGCACGATGCGAGCCGCCGGCGAGCGAGTGCAGGTACGCAAGGATCCTGAGGGCTATCAGTCCGGAGTGATCATCGCGGCACCGGGCAAGCTTGCATCATTTCGGCAACGGCGCGATAGCAGCAAGCCTGGACTCGAGGAATTCGTCGAAGGGTATGCCGAGCGTATCGAATATGACGAGCGAGAAGATACCGTCAAGCTGATCACAAGGGCTCGCGTGCGACTTCTAGAGAATGAAGTCCAGCGCGACGAACTTCGCGGTGATGCGATTACCTACGATCAGCGCAACGCTAAGTATTTCGTGACCGGCGGCAAGCCCTCGGCCGACCCGAACAATCCTGACGGGCGCGTGCGCGGCACGATCGCACCGCGTGCCGATTCTGAAGCTTCGAAGCCAGCATCGAAGGCTGCCTTGACTCCTTCGACAAATCTTGCGAACCCGCGTCGCGAGTAGGGATCGAGGCTCTTATGGACGCGGATCGAGTGGAAGACAGCATCGCACCCGCGTCGGCACTCGAGCGCAACACGCTGGTCGTCGAAAGACTGCAGAAAAGCTATGGCAGCCGCACTGTCGTCAAGGATGTCTCGCTGACTGTCGAGAGCGGCGAAGTGGTTGGGCTGCTGGGGCCGAACGGCGCGGGCAAGACGACTTGTTTCTACATGGTGGTCGGCTTGCTTCCGCTGGACGACGGTCACATTGCACTGAACGGACACTCAATCGCGCATTTGCCGATCCATCGCCGCGCGCGCATGGGATTATCGTATCTCCCGCAGGAAGCGTCGGTGTTTCGCAAGCTGACGGTCGAAGAGAACGTGCGCGCCGTTTTGGAACTGCAAGTCGACCACGACAAGCGTCCATTGCGAAAAAAAGAGATCTTTGCCAGGCTCGATGCATTGCTCGACGATCTTCAGATTGCGCACTTACGGACCAACACTGCCTTGTCACTGTCCGGTGGCGAGCGGCGACGCGTTGAGATTGCGCGTGCACTCGCTTCGCGGCCGCGCTTCATACTTCTTGACGAACCGTTTGCAGGAGTCGATCCCATTGCCGTGCTCGAAATTCAGCGCATCGTTCGGTTTCTGAAGGAACGTGGTCTCGGCGTTTTGATGACCGACCATAACGTGCGGGAAACGCTCGGCATCTGCGATCACGCCTACATCATCAATGAAGGCGTGGTTCTAGCCGCAGGGAGGCCGGAAGAGATCGTCGGCAACGAAACCGTTCGACGGGTTTATTTGGGCGAACACTTTCGGATGTAGGTGCCAACATGGCCTGCATGTCGCGACGTCCCACATCTCGTTGCTGTTGTGCTCAACCGCCGGCCGTGACGCGCGCACTTGGCTAAACGTCGATGAAACCGAGCCTTCAGCTTCGGCTATCGCAGCATCTGGCGCTGACGCCGCAGCTGCAGCAGTCGATACGGTTGTTGCAGCTGTCGACGCTCGAGCTGAATCAGGAGATCGATCAGGCACTTGCCGATAATCCCTTGCTGGAGCGCGACGACGACCCACAGGCGCTCGCGATGCGCGTAAAGCCCGACGGGTCAATCGCGGCCGATGTTCCGGTGCCCGAGTCCGCGGCCGAAACAGTCAATGGGCATGACACACCGGCTCCCGCCGAGTCGCCCGAGACCATTGACGCGCCGATGGATGGCAGCTCGTTGATCGAGTGGCGGGGTAACACCGATGCCGCCGATGAAGACGACGCGAGCCCGACGAACTGGGTCGGAACGACACTGTCGCTGCGGGAACATCTCCGAGCACAGATCGCATGCCGCGCTTCAGACCGCGACCGGGCGCTCGTAGAGCTGCTGATCGAAGCACTCGATGATGATGGTTATCTGCATCCAACGCTCGACGAGCTGCTTGCGATGTGCCCCCCGGAGGCCGCGGTCGAGCCCGAAGAGCTTATGACGGCGCTGCGCCTGCTGCAGAGTCTCGATCCAACCGGGGTTGGCGCCCGCGATGCCGCCGAATGCCTGTTGCTGCAGTTGCAATCGCTCGAACGCTCACCGGTCGACGGCGACACGAAAATTCTGCCGTCAACTTTCGCTTTGGCACGAGGGATCGTGCACGCACACCTACCGTTGCTGGCGGCACGCGAGTTCTCGAAGCTGCGCAAGATTCTCGGTTGCACAGATGAGGAGTTGCGCACCGCACACCGGCTTATCCGCTCGCTGAATCCTCGGCCCGGTACGGCGTTTGCCGATAGTCGGGCAGATTACATCGTTGCGGACGTGTTCGTACGCAAGGTCAAGAACCGGTGGACCGCGGTCCTTAATCCGGACGTTATGCCTCGTTTGCGTGTGAACCAGTCGTTCGCCGATGTACTCAAAAAGGATAGATCGCGGCAAGGTGCAGATCCGAGCGAGCGCAGCAAATGGACGACACGGGTGCAGGAAGCGCGATGGTTGATACGCAATATTCAGCAGCGCTTCGAAACGATCCTTAGAGTCTCGCAGGCGATCGTGGACCGTCAGCACAATTTCTTCACGCACGGTGCGATTGCAATGCGCCCATTGGTGCTACGAGAGATCGCCGACACGGTCGAGCTACACGAATCGACCATATCGCGTGTGACTGCCCACAAATACATGGCGACGCCGTTCGGCATTTTCGAGCTGAAATATTTTTTCGGCAGCCATGTAGCGACCGAGACCGGCGGGGCCGCATCGTCCACCGCGATCCGCGCGCTGATCAAACAGCTGATAGGTGCCGAGGACATGCGAAACCCGCTTTCGGACAGCAAGCTTGCCGAGCTGCTCGGCGAGCAAGGCATTGTTGTTGCACGTCGCACCGTCGCCAAATATCGCGAAGCAATGAAAATTCCTTCAGTGGCACTTCGAAAATCGCTGTAGTTTCAGTCGCAATCAACAGTTATCGACCGATTGAAAGGACTTGCATGAACCTTACGATCCACGGAAATCACGTCGAAGTTTCACCTGCACTGCGCGTTCACGTCACCAATAAACTCAGCCGTATCGAACGCCACTTTGATCAGGTCATCGACGCAACGGTGCAGCTCACCTGCGAAAAGCTGCGCCAACGTGCGGAAATCACGCTGCGCGTCCGGGGCAACAACATTCACGTGGAGTCGGTTGAAGACGACATGTATGCCGCGATCGACACGTTGATTGACAAGCTCGACCGCCAGGTGATCCGCCACAAAAATCGGCTCCAGGATCACCACGGCGACTCGCTGAAACACCAGCAAGCAGGGCAACAGTAGGACGGCGCTGCGTGGCCGCGCCCAGAAAGTCGGACGGTGTCGAGGTGTATTATCCGCGCCTTTCTTTTGCCGGATGACCGTGGTTTGAGCTGCCGCGTATGACGTCCAGCGACGTTAAAAAAGGATGTTGATCTCGTTTCTTCACGCCTGATCGTCCTAGCTTTCATTGCCCTACTGTGGCTACGGCAGCGAGCGCTCCCACCTTCCCATGAACCTTATTTCACGTATCTTGCCGGCCACTAATGTATTGATCGATTTGCCTGCGTCGAGCAAAAAGCGCGTATTCGAACAGGCTGGGCTGTTATTCGAAAATTATCAGGGCGTTGCGCATTCGAAAGTATTCGATAGCCTGTTCGCCCGTGAGCGGCTCGGGTCGACCGGCCTGGGTCAGGGCGTCGCGATTCCACACGGCCGCATCAAGGGATTGAAGGAATCGATTGCAGCGTTTATCAGGGTCGAGTCCCCGATCCAATTCGATGCGCCCGACGGCCAGCCGGTGTCGCTGATGATTTTCCTGCTCGTGCCTGAACAGGCATCGCAGCAGCATCTGGACATTCTGTCTGAGCTCACCCAGATGCTCTCGGACAAACCGTTTCGTGAAAGTCTGCTCTCGGCCACTGACCCGCACGCCCTGCATGTCGCGTTGACTACGTGGGAACCGATTCGTCCCGCTGCGTAGTCAGCGCGCATCGACCGGCGTAGCCTCGCGGCATGCCGAATTTTCAGTCACTGTTCGAAGACAATCGCGAATCCCTGCAGTTGGAATGGCTTGCCGGCCGCTCGGCCGCTGGCAAGTCGCTGATCACGCCGGCCACTGCGAACCTCGCGAGTCCGGATCTGGTCGGATTTCTAAATCCGATACATCCCGCACGCTTGCATGTGCTCGGTCACGCCGAGGTTCGCTACTACAGCGAAATGGAACCAGCCCGGTGGCAGCACTACGCTCGCGAGCTTCATCTCGGTGAACCCATCGGTTTGATCGTTGCGGAGAACCTCGCGCCTCCCGATGCATTGCAGCACACGGCCGAGACGACGGGCCTGCCGATGTTGCGTTCGCCGCTTCCGGCAGCGACTGTAATCGAAGTGCTGCGTATTTATTTTTCAAAGCTGTTGGCACGGCACTGCACGATGCATGGCGTGTTCATGGATGTGCTCGGCATGGGCGTGCTGATCTCCGGCGAATCAAGTGTAGGCAAAAGCGAACTTGGTCTCGAATTGATCAGCCGCGGCCACGGCCTGGTTGCAGATGATGTCGTCGATTTTTCCCGCGTCGCGCCTGATACCGTCGAGGGGCGCTGCCCGCATCTGCTGGCGAACCTTCTCGAGGTCCGAGGCCTCGGCTTGCTGGATATCAAGGCGATCTTCGGGGAGACGGCAGTCCGGCGGAAAATGAAATTACGGCTGATCGTCGAGCTCAGGCGCTACGGCGGCGCCGAAACGTTCGAGCGGCTGCCGCTTGAAGGTCAGTCCGAGGAAGTTCTCGGATTGCCGATCCGCAAAGTACTCATTCCAGTGGCCTCGGGGCGAAACTTGGCGGTACTTACCGAAGCGGCGGTCCGCAATACTATTCTGCAGCTCCGCGGAATCGACACGATGAAGGACTTTCTGCAGCGGCAACAGCAGCAGATGAACGACGAAGGCACTCGGCGATGACGTGTTCTTCGTGCTGTAATTGGGGCAGAGGCACGTCTACTCTAGACGAGGCGTGCTCATTTAAAGGGAGACGCACATGCTCAAATGCATTCTGATTTCCGCATGTCTTGCTCTGCCGTTATCGGCCATTGCGCAAGAGAAGATGACCGAGCAGCAGACCAAGATGGGAACCTGCAACAAAGAGGCAGGGGATAAAAAGCTCGAAGGCGACGCACGCAAGAAATTTATGTCCGAATGCCTATCTGCTCACAAGAAGCCGACGCAGCAGGAAAAGATGACGATGTGCAACAAGCAAGCGGGCGAAAAGAAAATGGAAGGTGATGCACGCAAGAAGTTCATGTCAGACTGCCTTTCAGCTGACAAGCTGACGCAGCAGGAGAAAATGACTGCGTGCAACAAACAGGCGGCCGAGAAGAAACTCGCCGGCGATGACCGCAAAAAGTTCATGTCGACGTGCCTCTCCGGTTAGACGATCGCGCTCAAAGTGCGGGCGCTACGGCGCCCTTTTTGTTAGCGAGCGCATAAGAGTCGCATGCAACAATCGCCCTCCCCGCCTAATCCGTTGAACGCCTGACGCATGCGCATCGTCCTTGTCACCGGACTATCCGGCTCCGGCAAGTCGGTAGCGATTCGCGTGCTGGAAGATGCCGGCTACTACTGCGTCGATAACCTGCCCCCGCAATTCCTGCTGGAGCTGACTTCTTATTTAGATCGGACCGCGCACCACGACGTCGCTGTATCGGTGGACGCGCGCAGCGAGGCAACGCTGGCAGACGTCCCGATAATGATTTCGACGCTGCGTGCCGCGGGCCATGATGTTCGCGTTTTGTTTCTGACCGCGTCGGACGCGGCGCTGGTGCAAAGGTTTTCGGAAACCCGCCGGCGCCATCCGATGGCGCTCCGCGAGCTCGAGCGTGGCGGGGCCAGCACGGTTTCCGAAGCCATCTCACTCGAGCGGGCCTTGCTCGATCCGCTGGCTGAAATCGGCCACTCGATCGATACGAGCGGACTGCATCCGAATTTGCTGCGTCACTGGGTACGCCAGTTCGTCGACTCGCCGCGCGCAGCTCTGACGCTGTCCTTCGAGTCGTTTGCATTCAAGGACGGAATTCCGGTTGCAGCCGATCTCGTGTTCGACGTGCGCAATCTGCCCAACCCGCACTACGACCCCGAGTTGCGACCGCTGACCGGCCGCGACGAAGCGGTCGCCGCCTTCCTGGTCGCGGCACCGCAAGTCAAAGACATGATCAACGACATTGCAGCGTTCATCGAAAAGTGGATGCCAAGTTACGTGGCCGGGCACCGGCACTATGTGACCGTGGCCATTGGCTGCACCGGCGGAAGGCACCGGTCGGTGTACGTCGTCGAGGAACTTGCGCGCCGTTTCCAGCGACGCGAAGCGGTGCTGGTTCGGCATCGCGGCATCGAGCCAATCAAATCCGGCGCAGAGTGAATCGTGAATGCCGGCTGAAACGCTGACGCGCGTCGCTCTGTTTCCACTCTCTGTCGTGCTGTTTCCGCAAGGCGTGCTGCCGCTGCGCGTGTTTGAAGCGCGCTATATGGACATGGTGCGTGACTGCATGCGCGATGAAACGTCATTCGGCGTGTGCCTCGTTTCCGACACCAGGGCCGCGACCACTGGCGGACCGCCGGCAACTGCCGACGTCGGCTGCCTGGCTCGCATCACGGCGTGGGATATGCAACAGCTTGGTTTGCTGCAAATTCGTACCGTCGGCGGCGCCCGCTTCCGTTTGCTTTCGAGCGAATCTCAGCCAAACGGGCTCGTGATCGGCGAGATTGATGTGATCGCGGCCGATGACGATCAGCGCGTACCGGAAGAGCATCAGCCGTGCGTCGAGCTGCTGACGCGCATTATCGACGACATGAGCGCACAGCTGGCCGAGAAACGCCGTACGGGCGAGCCCACCGAAGGAAGCCCAGTGTTAGCGCAGCTACCGTTCGAAGAGCCGTTTCAGATGGAATCGTCGGCCTGGGTATCCAATCGGCTTTGCGAAGTGCTGCCGGTGCCGTTGAAAGCCAAGCAAAAGTTGATGGAACTTACCGACGCCGCGACTCGCCTCGAAATCGTTCACACTTATTTGAAACAGCACTCGGTCTTGAAGTAGTGCTACATCAGCACCGTGTCCATCAGGTGCTGGAGTAAGCGCCGAACAGGCGCCGGTAGCGGCGCGGTTTGCAGCGCGTCGCTTGCAACACATCGCAATAACGAACTGGCAACGCCAACGGTCCCGGTCACGCGTGCGAGCCGTGGCCGCATCAGATACGTGTAATGCGTGAACTCGTGCCGGATCTCGCCCAGCGTTTCGGTGACGACTATATGAAGACCGAAACGCGCGTTGACTTCGTGCACCAGCGATTGATCGCTGATTTCTGCTTCGAACTCCGGAAGGCTCAACAAGCCTCCCCAGATTCCAGAAGGGGGACGCAGCTCAAGGAAAACGGCCCCACCTTCATCCTGCAATACAAGCAACGTTCGCGCTTGCACTGGCCGCTCTCTAACTGGGCGTGGAGTCGGCAGCTTGTCGATTGAGCGCGCGCTGCGCGCAACACACGTGACGTTGACGGGACACACAGCGCAATTCGGTTGCGTGCGGGTGCAAACCGTTGCGCCCAGATCCATCAAGCCTTGCGTATACGCCTGG
>DATEOP010000290.1:0-5190 GCA_035274065.1 Burkholderiaceae bacterium | reverse complement strand
AGCACTGCGTAGGCAAACAGCGTAAACGGAATTGCCGAGTTGAATGCGCCGAGCAACAAGAAGCGAAGCGCATTCGGTGCAAGCTCCGCAGCGCCGCCGCGCCATAGAAGGAGCGACAGCAGCACGAGCGCCGCAACAGCGGTGCGCAGGTTGGCGATCGCGAGCGGTCCGAACGCCGGCACCGCAATGCGTGTAAACAGAAAGCTTGCGCCCCACAGGGCCGCGAGCAATGTGAAGTCAAATAGGTCGCGCGCTTTCATGCAGCGATTGTCATTCGCGCCGCCGCCGCGATCACTCCAATTCTTGTCATTGATTCGTGCCGATTCTTCAGCGCCAGGGTTTGCGAAACGCTCGCGGCAAGGGCTCCTCGGTTGCGCTCGCTATGTAACGGCCGTCATGGAACACCAGCGGGGGGCCGCCAGGAACGTCGAACTCCGTGACTTCGCCGACGAAAATAACGTGGTCGCCTTCAATATGCTGATTGCGATTACGGGCAATCAGAGTCGCGACGCTGCCATTGATCACCGGCAGGTCCTGCAGCCCGGCATGCCAGGGAGTGCCTTCGAACCGATCAACGCCGCGCGATGCGAAGCGTTTGGCGATATCGAGCTGATCGGCGGCCAGCACGTTGATCGCGTAGCTCGCGCAGTCGCGGAATGCAGGCAGTGCGCCGGCCTTTAACGACAGGCTCCATAAAATCAGAGGCGGGTCAAGCGATACTGAGTTAAAAGAATTTACCGTCAGTCCGGTAGGTGCGCCGCGGGCAGTTCGCGTTGTTACGATCGTGACTCCGGTCGCGAACTGTGCGAGTGCGCGTCGGTATTCGGTGCGCGCGCGGCTTTTCATCGCCGCAGTTTACGGAGTAAGGCGCTGACCACGCCGGTTGGCCTGTCAAGGCACAATGCGGTTGCAAACACCCATTAAGTCGGAGGAAGAATGAGAACAGTGCGTTTCCTGATGGTCATCGCGATCGTCAGTGTGATGACCGGATGCGGTTACAACACGATCGTTACCCAGGAGCAGACAGTCAACGCGTCGTGGTCCGAAGTGCTGAATCAGTATCAGCGGCGGGCGGATTTAATCCCGAACATCGTCGAAACCGTCAAAGGCGAAGCGAACTTCGAGCAGTCAACGCTGCAGAATGTGATCGAGGCGCGCGCCCGCGCAACGTCTATTCAGGCAACGCCCGAACTGATCAACAATCCGCAAGCGTTCGCGCAGTTTACGCAGGCACAGAGTCAGCTGAGCTCGGCGCTCTCGCGACTGCTGGTAACAGTTGAGAACTATCCGAACCTGAAGGCCAATGCGGCCTTCCAGGATCTGCGCACGCAGCTCGAAGGCACCGAAAATCGGATCGCGATTGCCCGCAAGCGCTATATCGACGCTGTTGCCCAGTACAACACGACGATTGCCTTGCTGCAGAATTTCCTCGGCAAGATACTGACGGGTGCGTCCCCGAAGCCGCAGTTCGCGGTGGCCGACGAAGCGACAGTCAGGCAACCGCCCAAGGTCGACTTCGGCACGCAGAAGAAGTAGCGACGCCTGATGTCGTCGAGTCCGCGCCGCACTGGCGCGATCGTTGGCTTTTGGTTCGCAGCTGTGATGCTGTGCGCGTCTGCGAGCGCGCAAACGCCGCCGCCGACGTCGCAGACGCCGCAGACTCCGGTCGAGCTGCCGAAGGGCCTCGCGCCATCCGATGCATCGGTAAACACACCCTCAATCGATCCCGCGCGACCGTCGGCACCCGAGCAGAGATTGCCTGATGGCACGCTTGCCGTGCCGCCGTTAGCGCGCGTCACCGACACTGCGGGTGTGCTCAATGGCGCACAGCGCGCTCAGCTCGAATCGAAACTCGCGGCATTCGAAAAGGCGCGCGGCGCGCAGATTGCGATCATCGTTTTACCCAGCACGCAGCCCGAGCCCATCTCCGATTACGCAAACCGCATCGGCGGCATATGGAAAATCGGCCGCCCTGAGATCGGTGACGGTGTCTTGATGGTGGTTGCTGTCAAGGATCGCCGCGCGTGGATCAGTGTTGCTCGCTCGCTCGAAGGAGCAATTCCTGATGTCTTGGCTGCACGAATCACGCGCGAATACATGGGTCCGCAGTTTGCAAAAGGTGACTTCGCAGCAGGATTGAATGCCGGGGTCGATGCAGTCATGCGGCGGATCGAAGGCGAAGGGCTACCGACACCCGCGGGCATTCCGCGCGAGCGCGTCGACGCAGGTGAGAGCGTGCTGTCACTGCTGCTTCCGATCATTTTGGTAGGCGTTTTTGTAAGCTCGATGTTGCGGAGACGAATGGGCGTTCCGGGTGCGGCGCTTGGAGGCGTTGGCGCTGGCGCTCTCGCAGGATTTATCTTGTCGTCGCTGCTGCTTGGAGGGATCGCCGCAATCGCAGTGTTTCTGTTTTCCGCTTTTGGTGGCTTCGGTGGCGGCGGTCGCGCGCTCGGCGGGCGCGGTGGCCCAATCTTTCTTCCTGGTGGCTGGAGCGGTGGAGGAGGCGGCTGGAGCGGTGGGGGCGGTGGCTGGAGTTCCGGCGGCGGTGGTGATTTTTCGGGCGGGGGCGGCGGCAGCAGCTGGTGATACGCAATGTCTACTAACAGGCTCGCTCGCTGGCTGCGCCACTCGACAAAGTCGCCGCAATCGGTGAATCGTGCGTTTCCGACTTCGGTTCTGCAGCGAATTCAGAATGAAATTGCCGAAGGTGAACGCATTCACTCGGGCGAGATTCGTTTTGCTGTCGAAGCAGCGCTGCCGTGGAGTTACTTGCGTCGTGATGCGCCGGCTCGCGAGCGCGCGGAGATGGTATTTGCGAAACTCCGCGTGTGGGACACGGAAGACAATAACGGCGTGCTGATTTATGTAGAGCTCGCGGATCAGCGCATCGAGATCGTCTCCGATCGGGGCATCACACGTTACGTTCCGAATACGCGCTGGGAGGAAATCTCGCGGATGATGCGCGAGAGATTTCGCGTCGGAGAGTTTGAAGCGGGCAGTATCGCCGGGGTGCGCGCAGTCAGCGCCGTGCTTGCCGAGCACTTTCGTCTCGCCGACGGTGCACGCAATCCGAATCAGCTGTCTGATGCGCCGACCGTGTTGTGACAAGCTATAACCTGATTTGCGCGCGCAAGGTCGCGACGCGATTGCAACCTTGCGATATTGATTCTGCATTGTGGAGAAACGCTGATGTCGATTGAACATCCACTTGCCGCACAGCCGCGCTCTGGCCACCAATTCGCCACGTTAGGCGGAGGTTGCTTCTGGTGCCTGGAAGCGGTGTATGAAGAAGTACAAGGTGTCATTGATGTTGAATCCGGCTACTCGGGCGGCAATGCTGCCAAACCGACTTATGCCGATGTGTGCAACGGAACCACAGGGCATGCAGAAGTTGTGCGCCTCGAATTTGATCCGAAGCAGATTTCGTATCGGGAGCTGCTCGAAATCTTTTTCGTGATCCATGATCCGACGACGTTGAATCGACAAGGCAACGATTCGGGCACGCAATATCGATCGGTAATTTTTTACCACTCGGATGAGCAGCGGACCACGGCCGAGGACGTTATTCGGGAAGCGCAGACGCATTGGAGCAAACCGATAGTCACTCAATTGCTGCCGGCGCCTGACTATTACCGTGCAGAAACGCATCATCAGGAGTACTACCGGCACAACCCCGCTGCCGGATACTGCATGTTTGTGGTCTCACCAAAAGTCGCGAAATTCCGTAAGACTTTCGCGGCTAAAAGAAAGAATTCCACGGTGGATTAGCCGCAATCCGCGATGCCGTCCTGCGAGGCTTAGCCGCTAGTATCTGGTCACTCCTCGGGGAAAGGGCATCACAAATGGTCTCTCGCAGTAAGGCAATCGCTCTCATTTTGTCTGCGCTCGCACTATCCGCAGGCAGCGTGTCAGCTCAGGAAGTCGGCAGTCGCGCACCCGTATTCGATCTTGGCGGTACGCCCAAACCCGTGCGTCTGGCAGACATGAAAGGCCAGGTCGTGTACGTCGACTTCTGGGCCTCGTGGTGTGCACCATGCAAACAGTCGTTTCCGTGGATGAATGAGATGCAGGCCAAGTACGGCTCGCGCGGCTTCGCCGTCGTCGGCATCAATGTCGATCAGAAGCGTGAAGATGCCGACAAGTTTCTTGTCGGCACACCGGCCAAATTTGCAATTGCATACGACACGACCGGCAAAGTCGCCGAGGTCTATCAGCCGAAGGGCATGCCGACGTCATTTTTAATCGGAGCCGACGGCAAGGTGCGTGCGGTTCACGTTGGCTTCAAAGATAGCCAACGCGAAGAGCTCGAGCGCGAGATTCAGTCCGCACTGAGTGCGGCCCGGAAATAAGGGATGGCGATGAAAAGATCGATCGCTTCGTTGATTACATGCAGCGGACTGTTGGCAGCGAGCGTTGCACTGATGGGATGCGAAACAGTGCAGCCATGGCAGAAGGGCAACCTCGCGAAGCCCGACATGGCATTCGATTCAGATCCGCTGCAGACGCGCTTCGAAGAGCACACCTATTTCAGTAAAGAAGGCGCATCCGGCGGCATGAGCGTGGGCGGTGGCGGTTGCGGGTGCAACTGATGCGATCGCCCGCAAAAACCGGCTCCATTTTCGCCGCCGCATTGGCGTTACCGGGCATCGTGCCGTCTGCGCACGCACAAGTGACGGTACCCAACGCGACGTTGATTCAGTTCAAGTACCTGTACTACAAGGACTACCAGGAAAACAACGGTGTTACCCCGGGATCGTCGGGCAGCCGGATGACGGTCAAATCACCTGCGTTGTACCTGCTGGCGCCGATTAACGACAGCTGGGTGTTCGAGATCGGCGCCGTGTACGACAACATTAGCGGTGCCTCACCGTACTACCACACGGTCCTCTCCGGTGCATCTGGCCAAGGTGTCGAGGATAAGCGTGCCGCCGGCGATATCACCGTGACCAAGTATTTTGGTCGTACCGCCGTTTCGGTTCGCGGTGCCTATTCGACTGAAGATGATTACAAGTCGATTGCAGGCGGTGTGACATTGCGCCACGCGACGCCTGACCAGAACACGACGTTCACCATCGGCTTTGGCTATTCCTCGGACGAAGTCTTCCCACAGGATGGGCCCGCGTTCACACGCACAAAAAATACGCTGGATGGCATCGTTGGCATCACGCAGGTATTGAGCCGCAACGACAC
>DATEOP010000289.1:0-2178 GCA_035274065.1 Burkholderiaceae bacterium | reverse complement strand
GCAGACGGTGTCGCCTCGACCGTCAACGGCGATTCGGCCGCCGCGCGTAGCGCATTGACGTACGCCTGCCCGATTCTCTTTTCAAGAGCACCGAGGCCGGCAATCACCATGATGCGCGGGCCCGTCGACACTCCAGGCGGTAGATTGATAAAGCTCGACAGCGCGCCTTGAACCACGCGCTCGGCCTCGGCTTCGGCCGACAGGCCCAGCGCAATCATCGTTGCCGGAGCACTTGCATCGCGGTCAGGAAAATTGAGCGCAACAAGCGGCAGCACGGCGCGCCCACCTTCGACGATCGAGTTGACCTGGTCGCGCCGCAAAGGGCCGACGGCGACGCGAACGCCGCGATCGCGCGCGGCCGCCAGTGCAACGCCGATCTGCTCGACCTCGTCGCCGATCTCGATCACCTGAATCGTCGCGGTGCTTCCGCTCGCCTTGTGCGCCGAGAAAAACCCTTGCCGCACCGCTTCGGCAGCGGCGGCGAAAATTCCCTGCTGGCTCGGCAGTACGAGCGCGATTGCCGGTGGTCCCAACGGTTGCGCCGTATCGATCACCGGTGGCGTCTGCGCCGACGCGTAAGTTCCCAGACCGCATGCCACACTTGCCAGCAATGTCAGGGGCCTCAGCAAGCGACGTGCAGCAATGGGAACAGTCACGCAAAACCTGCAGCAGGATCGATTGATTGCATTGTCGGATGTGGCGGCGCAGGACCTGCCCTCTGGCTCATTGTATGTAGTTGGCCTGCCGATCGGCAATGCGGCCGACATCACACTGCGCGCGTTATGGGTGTTGTCTAGCGTCGACGTGATCGCTGCTGAAGACACGCGCGTTACGCGACCGTTTTTGGCACGCTATGAAATCAACACGCCGCTGCTGTCAGCTCATCAACATAACGAGCGCGAATTGGCACCGCAGATCGTCGAGCGCCTGGCACGCGGCGAGCGAACTGCGTTGGTTACCGATGCCGGAACGCCCGGCATATCTGATCCGGGTGAGGTGATCGTTCGTGCCGTTCTGGATGCCGGTCAGCGCGTTATTTCGGTACCCGGACCAAGCAGCGCGACCGCAGCGTTGTCGGTCGCCGGCCTCGGCGCCGGTCCGTTCGTATTCGCCGGCTTCCTACCAATCAGTGCGCAGCAACGCGAGCGGAGCCTGCGAATGCTGGCCGCCGACAAAAAAGCATTCGTGTTGTTCGAAGCGCCGCACCGAATTGCCGATCTGGTGAGATTGTTGTCTACCGCGCTTGCACCGGACCGACGGGTAGTGCTGGCGCGAGAGCTGACCAAGAAATTTGAAACCGTGTCGGTGCACAAGGCGTCCGACTTGGCCGCGCTGCGCATCGAAGAGCGCGGCGAATATGTCGTCCTGGTCGATGTCGCCGCATCTGCGAACACTGACACCGAAGAAATCGATCCGTCAGTCGTTCGCTGGCTTACAGTGCTGTTGGAAGAAATGCCGCCATCGCGCGCCGCTGCGATTGCGGCGAAGGCCAGCGGTCAAGCAAAGTCAACGCTGTACAACCTGGCACTGCAGCTCAAGTCGGACTACTGATCGAGCGGCGAAGGCGCTCGATCGTTACGCCACTGACCCGATGCGATCTGCGCATGCGTGATGCGTTCGATTTCGACGTGGCCAGTACCGGTACCTACAAGGCCCAGCCGGGAGGCGGCCGCGTACGAAAGATCGATGATGCGATCCGATTTGAAAGGGCCGCGATCGTTGACCCGCACGATGACACTTTGCCGGCTGTTAACGCCGGTCACGCGCACATAACTCGGCAGCGGCAGCGTCGGATGTGCAGCGGTCATCGCGAACATGTCGTAGATCTCGCCGCTCGCGGTGCGATTGCCGTGAAACTGTTTGCCGTACCACGACGCCAGCCCGCGCTCACGAAACGCAACGTCTGTCGTCAAAGGCGTGTAACTGCGGCCCAATGCTACATACGGCCGATTCGCGCGCGCGAGAAACGGTTCGATTCTGGGAATTGCATCAGGAGCTGATGCGACGTCACTCGGTGGCCGGTCCGGTGGCCCATCATTCTGGTAATAACCGCCACGGGGGGTTGTGCCGCACCCTGCAATAAAAGTCACCGCTGCAACTCCCGCAGTAACCATCGCACGAAAGCGGGTTTGCACGTTCGTGCGCTAGCTTTGGACAAGTTTGCGGTGCGCCGCAATC
>DATEOP010000288.1:0-3117 GCA_035274065.1 Burkholderiaceae bacterium | reverse complement strand
GCGGGGAGCGCGGCACTGCTGGTCGGGCCGGTCGTGCTGCGCTCGCACGGCGTTTATGCGGCGATGTTGACGCTCGCCTTTTCGCAGATACTTTGGTCGATTGCGACGCAGTGGATCGACGTGACCGGGGGGGACAACGGCATCCTCGGACTCTGGTCCGTGCTGCCGTCATCACTGTCGTCGCCGATTGCGTACTACGTCGCGGCGGCAGCGGTCGCGATTGCTTCGCTCGCAGCGCTTCGCCGCATTGCGCTCGCTCCGTTCGGCTTTGCGTTGCGTGCGGCGCGCGACAGCGAGCTTCGCGCAGATTCGATCGGCATCGATACGCAGCGCACGCGGTGGCTGGCATTCGGCGTTGGCGGCTTCTTTGCCGGTATCGCCGGAGCGTTGCACGCGTTTAACAAAGGCTCCGTGTTTCCGACAACGCTATCGATCCCGGTGTCCGTCGACGCGCTGATCATGGTGTTGCTCGGCGGCATCCAAACCCTGATCGGTCCTCTCGTAGGCGCACTTGCGTACCACGGGCTGTCGATCGAGCTCACACGATTGACCGATCACTGGAGACTGTTTTTGGGGCTAGCGATCGTCGCTCTTGCCGTCCTCTTTCCTGAAGGCATCGTCGGCTTCGCACGTCGGCGCGCCTCGAAGGCTGATGAGCCTGTTGCAGCTTGAACAACTCAGGCGCAGCTTCGGCGGAGTGCGCGCGGTCGACGGCGTGTCATTTACGCTGGCAGCCGGCGAGATCGCCGCGCTGATTGGCCCGAACGGCGCCGGAAAATCGACCTTGTTCAACTTGATCGACGGCCAACTGACCCCGCAATCGGGCCGCGTGTTGTTCGACAATGAACCTTTGACGGCCCGGTCTACGGCGCAGCGCACGCGACGCGGGATCGGACGCACGTTCCAGGTCGCGCAGACGTTCGCGACCTTGACCGTTTTGCAGAACGTTCAGCTGGCGCTGGTGGCCGCCCAGGGTGGCGTAGCCGACGTCGCCAACTTGTTATGGGACTTGCAGATCGAAGTGGCGAACGCGCTGCTGGCGCAAGTCGGACTGCAGCGCTTCGCAGCCGACGCCGCGGCAAGCCTTGCGTATGGCGACGTCAAGCGGCTCGAACTCGCGCTCGCGCTAGCCGCGAAACCGCGCCTGCTGCTGATGGACGAACCGACCGCGGGCATGGCGGGCTCGGAGCGCTCTGCGTTGATGCAAATGATCGTGGCGCTCGCGGCTGCAACCAACATGGCTGTTCTGTTCACTGAGCACAGCATGGACGTCGTATTCGGCTTTGCGCGCAGGGTTCTGGTCTTGTCCGACGGTCGGTTGATCGCCGACGGAATTCCGGAAGCGATACGCGCCGACACCGAAGTGCAGCGTCTGTATCTTGGTGAAGAAGAGTGACCGTCCCGCTTGAGCTTCAACGAATATCGGCCTGGTACGGCGATGCCCGCATCCTTAGCGATGCGAGCTTGAGCGTCAGCGCCGGTGAAGTCGTCGTGCTGATCGGCCGCAACGGCGCGGGCAAGACGTCGCTGTTGCGAGCTGCGATTGGATTGATGCCGCGGTCCACCGGTATCGTTCTTCTGAATGGGACGGATGTCAGCGGGCTCGCACCGTTTCGCCGTGCAAATAGAGGTCTCGGCTATGTGCCCGAGGACCGCCGTATCTTTACGGACTTAACTGTCGAAGAGAATCTGCGTATCGCTAGCCGACAGGTTTCCGGCGGTTTAACCGAAGGCGATTTGCTGGCATTGTTTCCAAATCTTGCCGACATGCTGCAGCGGCCCGCAAGCGCAATGAGCGGCGGAGAACAACAGATGCTGGCCGTCGCTCGCACGCTGGCCGCAAACCCCTCGGTTGTGTTGCTCGATGAACCTTCAGAAGGTATTGCTCCGCTCGTTGTCGCGAAAATGCGTCAAGCGATACTCGCAATGAAGCGGCGTGGCGTCGCAACACTCGTTTCAGAACAGAACGTGCGCTTTGCCGCCGCCATTGCCGATCGCGCTGTGCTGATCGAACAGGGGAGGCTGGTCGGCGAAGCAACGCGCGCGGATTTGCTGGCGCCTAGCGAGGCGGTGCAGCAGGTGCTGGCGCTGCGAGCTACTGCACCTACAATCGGACGATGATCATTACTTCACTGCTCGACACCGATCTGTACAAATTTACGATGATGCAGGTGGTGCTGCATCACTTTCCAGGCGCGAGCGTCGAGTACCGTTTCAATTGCCGCAACCCCGGTATCGATTTGGTGCCACATATTGGGGCGATCAAGGACGAGATCGAGTCCCTTTGTACGCTTCGTTTCCGTGAATCGGAGCTGCAGTATCTGCGCGGCCTGCGCTTCATCAAGAGCGACTTTGTCGACTTCCTCGGCCTGTTTCAACTCAACACGAAATACATCACTGTCAAACCTTCGCCGCTTTCGAATGGGGAAATTGACATCGTCATCCGCGGCCCCTGGTTGCATACGATCTTGTTCGAAGTTCCGGTGCTGGCGATCGTCAATGAAATCTACTTTCGCAATCTGCAAACGGCGGACGACTTTGACGAAGGGCGACGTCGATTGCGCGACAAGATCGCGCTGTTAAACGCTGATCCGGCACTCGATGGGGTGCGAATCGCCGACTATGGAACGCGTCGCCGATTCTCGCGCCACTGGCACGAGGAGGTGCTGCTGAAGCTCAGGGCGAAACTAGGTGAGAAGCTTGCGGGCACCAGCAATGTTATGTACGCAGCGATGCATGGCATGACGCCGCTCGGCACGATGGCGCATGAATATCTTCAGGCGTGTCAGGCCTTAGGCCCCCGGTTGCGCGACTCGCAGACATTCGGTTTCGAGATGTGGGCGCGCGAGTATCGCGGTGATCTTGGCATCGCTTTATCGGACGTCTACGGCATGGACGCTTTTCTGCGCGATTTCGATATGTACTTCTGCAAACTGTTCGACGGCGCGCGCCACGATTCGGGGGATCCGCTTGCGTGGGGTGAGCGTCTAATCGCGCACTACCAGCGCAACCGCGTCGATCCGCGCACCAAGGTATTGGTGTTCTCGGACTCGCTGACGATCCCGAAAGTCATTGAACTGTATCTACGCTTTCGCGACCGCGCGCGCAATGCTTTCG
>DATEOP010000287.1:0-22216 GCA_035274065.1 Burkholderiaceae bacterium | reverse complement strand
TACCGCTGATTCTCATCTATACCGGGTACGTGTACTGGCTGTTCCGCGGCAAAGTGACGAGCGCGCATGGCTATCACTGAAACACCGCCACTCGTTCGCCGCCTGATCTGGTTTGCGATCCTGTGGGTGGGCGGTGTGGCTACCGTCGGAGCACTGGCCTTCTTGCTCCGATTGTTCCTAAGCGTCTAAGGCAGTGCGTTCAGACCTACGCCTGATTCAGGTTCGCAGCTCGCATCAGCGACGCCTTGATCTTCACTGGATCCGATTGGCGTAGCACTCGCATCGCCAGGCGTGCGGAATCCTTTGTTGACAACCTGAACATCCGGTCCTTCAGCGGCAGGATCTGCGATGGATGCATCGAATACTGGCGCAGGCCCATGCCGAGCAACAGCTCTGTCATTTCAACGTCACCCGCGAGTTCGCCGCAGACGGATACCGGCACTCTGGCCCGTTTGCAATCCTTGATTGTCTGCGCAATCAGTCGCAGCACTGCGGGATGCAGGTGATCGTACAAGTGCGCAACGCTTGAATCCGCGCGATCGATCGCGAGCGTGTATTGAATCAGGTCATTGGTACCGATTGACAGGAACTTGAGCTTCTTCACGAGCTGCGGCACTGAAAGCGCTGCGGCGGGTACCTCGACCATGCCGCCGATCTGCACGCGGCCGTCGTACTTGCGCTTCCTTTCGCGCAACTGCTCCTTCGCCTGTGCAACAAACGCCAGCGCCTGCTCGACTTCGTGCACGTGCGCCAGCATCGGCACCAGAATCCGCACCGTGCCGACTTCCGACGCTCGCAAAATGGCGCGCAGCTGCGTCAGAAACAATTCCGGGTATGCCAGGCAATAGCGAATCGCGCGTAAACCAAGCGCAGGATTCGACTCGGGACGCGGCGCACCGCGTCCCATTCCGAGGGTTTCGCGCGCGGCCTCGTTCAGCACTTTGTCGGCACCGATATCGAGCGTACGGATCACGACGGGCTTGCCCTTCATGGCCCGTGCAACTTGCGCATACGCTTCGTACTGCTCGTCCTCGGTCGGTAGCTGGTCACGATCCATGAACAGAAATTCGGAGCGGAACAGACCAATGCCATCAGCGCCCGCTTCGAGCGCGTCGCGTGCGTCTTCCGGCAGTTCGATGTTTGCCTGTAGCTCGATCGCAATGCCATCGCGCGTGCGCGCAATCTTGCTTTTGAGTTTGCGCAGTTGAATGCGATGCTCGCTTTCGTCGCGTACGCGCTTGTCGAATTCCGCCAGCTCTTCTTCGCTGGGATTGACAATCACCGAGTCGAAGTCGGCGTCGATAACGACGAGGTCGCCTTCCTCGATCACGCTGCGCGCGTTCTCGGCGCCGACCACCGCGGGTAAACCAAGGCTGCGCGCGAGAATGGCAGTGTGCGACGTCGGGCCACCAAGCTCGGTCACGAATCCGGCGAGATCGACGTCGGCGCGATCTTTCAGGTGCAACACATCGGCGGGTGCAAGATCCTGCGCAATCAGTATCAGGCGCTCGCCCGGGGCAAGTTGTTTCGTAAACGCGACGCGCGTGGGCCGGCCGCCCGCCAACGCACTGACAACGCGCTCGACCACTTGCCGCACGTCGGTCGACCGCTCACGCAGATATTCGTCGTCGATTGCATCGAACTGCTTGACCAGCTGCTCGAGTTGAATCGTCAGCGCCCATTCAGCGTTGATCAGCCGGCTGCGAATCAAATCTCGCGGCGCATCGGCGAGCAAGGCATCGCCGAGAATCAACCGGTGCAGATCGAGGAACGCGCGAACCTCGCTTGGCGCATTGGGCGCGATACCTGCCTTGAGTTCATCCAGCTCCGACCGCACCACGTTGAATGCGGTGGTCAACCGTCCGATTTCGTGCAGTACGTCGCGCCGCTCGATCGTGTACTGGCGCACGTCGAGCTCGGACGGCGCGAGCAGGTGCGCGCGGCCGACGGCGATTCCATTTGATACTCCGCTGCCGACGAGCGACCCACGCCGGCGCTGCAGCACTTTGTGTTCGCTAGCCATGCACTTCGCCGAAACCCGATGCGATCAATCCTCCGATGGCGTCGAGCGCCTGCTGCTCGTCGGGCCCCTCCGCGTCGACCGTGACAATTGAACCGGGTCCGGCTGCCAGCATCATCACGCCCATGATCGACTTTGCATTCACACGGCGTCCGCCTTTGGCGATAAACACCTCGCTCTGATAGCGACCCGCAATTTGCGTCAGTTGCGCCGATGGGCGCGCGTGAAGACCAAGCTCGTTCTTAATCGTGAAGTCTTTACTGATCATCGCGCGCCGATGACCTGCAACATTCCCTGTTGGCCGCCCACGAGCGCCTTCTCCGCGACTTCTTCAAGGCGACCGCCGCGATAGCAAACCGCGCGCAGCAACATCGGCAGATTGACACCGGCAAGCACTACGACACGCTCCGACTCTGCCAGCTGCGCAGCGACGTTACCCGGAGTTGCCCCGAACGCGTCGGTCAGAATCAGAACGCCGTCGCCGCGGTTGACCTCGCGCACAAGCTCGCGTGCCCGCGCCACTGTGTTGCCGAGGTCCGCGTTGCCGTCGACATCGAGTGCGCGCAACTCGCGTCGCGCGTTCGGTTCACACGCGTAAACATGCTCGGCGCATTTGCTGAGCGCGCTCGCCAATGGCGCATGCGCAATGACAAGAATGCCGACCATTCAGCGCTTCACCAACTTCTCGAGTTCGTCGATGAACATGCCGGCAACGTTGAAGCCCGCCTGCCCCGCGATTTCCACGAAGCACGTCGGGCTCGTGACGTTGATCTCGGTCAAGTGATCGCCTATCACGTCGAGTCCGAGCAACATTAAGCCGCGCGGCAGCAACATTCGCCCAACCGAGCGCGCGATCATCTCGTCGTGCTTTGTCAGCGGCTGCGCCCTGCCGTTTCCGCCCGCCGCGAGATTGCCGCGCGTTTCGCCCGGTGCTGGAATGCGGGCGAGGGAATACGGCACTGGCTCACCGCCTATAACGAGAATGCGCTTGTCGCCTTCGCTGATCTCGGGAATGAATTGCTGCGCCATCACGGTGCGCTGTCCCTGCTGCGTAACCGCTTCCAGAATCGAGCCCGCGTTCAAGTCGCCCGGCTTCAAACGGAAAACACCCGCGCCGCCCATGCCATCGATCGGTTTGACGATGATGTCGCTGTGCTCGGCCCAAAACGTTCGAATGCCGGGAATGCTCCGTGTCACCACCGTCGGCACCGAATATTGCGGGAACTCGAGTACCGCGAGCTTTTCATTGTGATCGCGCAGGGCCTGCGGATCATTGACTACACGAGCGCCCTGCGCGACCGCGCGCGACAGCAGCAGCGTGGCGTTCAGGAACTCAACGTCAAACGGCGGATCCTTGCGCATCAGCACCGCGTCATAAAAGTTCAGCGGATGATCGCGCACGCCTTGGTCGATGTACCACGGCTCGGGCTGCTGAGTGATCTGCACCTGGTGTGACTGCATGCGCACCAGGCCGTCGTGGCTGTCAAACCATAGCTCAGCCGGCGTACCCGCATGCACGGTGTGACCGCGACGCGCCGCTTCGCGCATCATCGCGACCGTCGAATCCTTGTATTCCTTCAGGTGGTCGAGCGGATCGACGATAAACAGCCAAGTTAACGCCATGCGTTTTGCCGCCTAACTCACAGAGCAATGAAACGACGGTTAGCCGGCGATCGCAGCGGCAAGCACCGCTGAGGGCGCCGGTACGTCGTGAAGCTTCGACGCGGTCACTTCGAGCTCGATAGCGGCTGCCAGCAACGCGAGTCGCGCGATCACACCATAGGAGTAGAAGCGGTTCGGTGCACTGTCACCGGCCTGAGCGCTGCAGTCAGGCAAATTGCAGCTATCGGAAAACGCCAGCGGCACGAAGTGCATTCCCGGAGCGTTCAGGTTCTGGTCCGGCCCTCGATCGGTGTGCACACGGTAAAAACCTCCAACCACATAACGGTCGATCATGTAGACCACCGGTTCGGCTGCCGCGCCGCCCACGTTCTCGCGAGTCGGCACGCCTTCCTGAATGATCACCTCGGTCACTTCAAGGCCTTCCTTGACGACCGCCATCTTGTTGCGTTGCTTACGATTCAATCCGCGCACCTCGGACGCATCGCGCACGGTCATCACACCCATGCCATAGGTGCCGGCATCGGCCTTGACCACGACATACGGCGTATCGGTGATCTTGTATTCGCGGTACTTGTCACGCATGCGATCGAGCACAAAGTCGACATTGGTCGCGACGCACTCTTCGCCGGAGCGCTCGTGAAAATTGACTTCACCGCAGCGTCCGAAGTACGGATTGATGAACCACGGATCGAGGCCGAGCATCTGCGCAAACTCATCGGCAATCTGGTCGTACGCGGCAAAGTGGTTCGACTTGCGCCGTACTGCCCAACCGGCCTGAAGAGGCGGCATCAAGATCTGATCTTCGAGTCCGCGCAGGATTGCTGGAATCCCGGATGACAGGTCATTGTTCAGCAAGATTGCGCATGGGTTAAACCCCTCGACCCCCAGGTGTCCACCTTCGCGCACCAAAGGCTCGAGCACGAGCTGATCGCCGTCCTCAAGTGCAATCGGGGTCGGCTTTGTGATCTCATCGGCCAACGAGCCGACACGGACCTCGAGTCCCGTCTGCCGCAGAATTCGCACCAGCCGCGCAACATTGGTCAGATAAAACTGGTTGCGCGTATGCCGCTCCGGAATCAGCAACAGATTGCGTGCGTCCGGACAGATTCGATCGATCGCGGTTTGCGCGGCTTGCACGGCGGCAGGCAGCATTTGCTCGGACAGGTTATTGAATCCGCCGGGGAACAGGTTCATGTCAACGGGAGCCAGCTTGAAGCCGGCGTTGCGCAGATCAACCGATCCATAAAACGGTGGCGTGTGATCCTGCCATTGCAGGCGGAACCAGCGTTCGATGGCCGGCAGCGACTCCAGAATACGTTGCTCGAGCTGCAGCAACGGCCCGGTCTGCGCGGTCAGTAGGTGCGGGACATCAGGGTGCGGAACGGCGGGAACAGAAACGGCTGGGTCCGGCACTTTGCACTCGCTCACGAAAAGACTCCAGCGAGTGTAACGCGCGCCTTTGTCTATTTACCCTAGCGTTTCCTGCGCTTCGGCTCGGGCCGCGCGTGCTCGACGATCTTCGACGCCCGACGCTCAAATGGATCGCGCTTGGCAAGCCAATGCTGTTGGCGCACCGAGATCAGGGGGTAATGGCGCAACCCCGCGAGGCGATCTTCAACCTCCTGACAGTCACTACCATTGGCAACCCACAGTTGAGGGTCGAGGCGCCGCAGATCGAATGCGGGCGAGAAGCTGCGCAGCGTCTTGCGGCCACGGGTGTCGCTGTATTCGTGGAAATACGACAGCGCAAGCTCCCGCAACGTCCGATAGATCGGATCGCGATACCGCAGCGATGCCCCGTTGGTCTTCGAGATCGCACCCCAGTGGGCGCCTCGACGAAACAGCGCGACGACGTGCGGGTAGTCGCTGATCGAACAGTCAAGATGCATCACGAGAGGCGGCTCGCCATGCACCCACAATGCGCAGGCCGCAAACATCGCCCCCTCGATGCAATGCGCGCGGCGATACCGCAAGACAGAGCGCACCGAGTGGATCGTCTCGCCCTCGAGCTCGTGATTGATCGGAATCGCATTCAGAAAGGTCTGAATTTTCTGCGGTGTCCTCAGGCGCCGGAGAACTGCGAACTCGGAAGGCGCCAACGCCAGGTCTTCACGCCTGGCAGCGCGGCGGAGGGACGTGCGTTTCAAGTGAATGAACGCCAATGATCGAGACCGGCGGCGAGTGTAGCTGGCACTGCAGCGCCCAAAAAAAAGCACCTCGGTGTGAGGTGCTTAGAGGGCGCCGTTACGTGCGATACAGAAATTCGGTCGACAAGCAAAGAACATCTGACTTTTACATCTTGTAGGCCGATTCACCGTGATATGTCGTATCGAGTCCTTCGCGCTCTTCCTCCTCGTTGACTCTGACGCCAGTAACCATCTTGACGATCAGCAGCGCGACGAACGAAACGACCGCAGATAAGACAACCGCGGTCAGCACGGCTTGCAGCTGAATCAACACCTGCGCACCGATGCCTGGAAAATCGGCCGGGTCACCGCACTTGTTGGTGACGTAGTTGCAGATGCCCAGTCCTCCGAGCGATGGCGCTGCGAACACACCGGTCAGCAACGCACCGGTAATGCCACCGACGCCATGCACGCCAAACACATCGAGTGCATCATCGGCGCCCAGCATCTTCTTCAAACCGCTGACACCCCAGAAGCAAGCGCCGCCCGCGACTGCGCCGATGACGACCCCGCCGATCACTCCGACGAAACCACATGCCGGCGTGATCGCCACCAGACCCGCCACCGCACCCGAAGCCGCGCCCAACATCGACGGCTTGCCCTTGATCATCCACTCGGCAAATGTCCACGTCAGCACAGCCGCCGCAGTAGCGAACAGCGTATTGACGAACGCCATCGCCGCGGTGCCGTTGGCCTCCAGATTGGATCCCGCGTTGAATCCGAACCAGCCCACCCACAGCATCGCTGCACCCACCATTGTCAGGGTCAGGTTGTGCGGCGCCATCGACTCTCGTCCATAACCGATTCGTCTACCCAGCACATACGCAGCGACCAAGCCGGCGATACCCGCATTGATGTGGACGACGGTACCGCCCGCGAAATCGAGCGCGCCCTTCGACCACAACCAGCCGGCCGCTGCGGCGACCGACGTCTGGGTGGCAGCGTCCTTGATCGCGTCAGGACCATCCCAGTACCAGACCATGTGCGCCATCGGCAGATAGCTGAATGTGAACCACAGCGCCATGAACAGCAGCACCGCCGAAAACTTCATTCGCTCTGCGTATGCACCAACGATCAGTGCGCACGTGATCGCCGCAAACGTGCACTGAAACGCCACGAACATCAGCTCGGGGATATAGGTGTCTTTGCTGAACGTCGCTCCTGCAGATTCAGGCGTCACTCCCGACAAAAACATCTTCGACAGTCCGCCAATGAACGGACCGCCGCCGGTGAACGCCAGCGAGTACCCATAGATCATCCACAGAATCGAGATCAGCGCGAACGTCACGAACACCTGCATCAATACCGACAACATGTTCTTGGAGCGCACCAGGCCTCCATAGAACAGCGCCAGTCCCGGGATGGTCATCAGGATGACCATCATCGTCGCCGCATACATGAAAGCTGTGTCGCCCTTGTTGATATTGGGCGGCTTCGGCGCGTCGGCTGCAGGTGCGCTCGCGGGAGCTGCAGGCGTGGCTGCAACGGCTGCCGCGGGCGATTGCGCTGCCGGCTCTGCCTTGGCTGCTTCGGCAGGCTTCGGATTTTCATACTGTGCACTGGCGGGAGACAGTGACCCGACTGCGAACGCTCCTGCTGCGAGGAGCACGACCATCAGTTTCTTCATCGTCATCCTCATCGGTTAGAGCGCTTCCTTGCCGGTCTCACCGGTTCGGATGCGAACAACATGTTCGAGATCGAAAACGAAGACCTTGCCGTCACCGATTTTGCCGGTGCGTGCGGAGCCCTCGATGGCTTCAATCGCGCGCTCGACGATGTCATCAGCCAAGGCCGCTTCTATCTTTACCTTCGGCAGAAAATCGACGACGTATTCGGCTCCGCGATAAAGCTCGGTGTGACCTTTTTGCCTTCCGAACCCCTTAACCTCAGTAACCGTGATGCCTTGCACGCCAACCGCGGACAATGCTTCACGCACCTCGTCAAGCTTGAACGGCTTGATAACGGCGGTAAGTAGTTTCATCGCTTGAATTCCTCGCTGTCTCTAAAAGATCTTTGTCAACGACACCACAGCGCTGGTCTTTCCCGCGCCCTCCGACAGATCCGACTTCAGGAACAGCCTCTTCTCGTTCGTTCCGACCAGAGCCGCTCCGACGATCCAACCCGATCCGGCGATGTCATATGTGACACCCAGCTTGTAATCGAAGTACGTGTCGTCAATCAAGCCGACCTGTTGACCGTGGTTGATCTTTTGCCAGCCGGCGTGGGCCTGAACGGCCCAGCCGCCGTCCAGAGGCCAGGCGACGGAGAAATCCAGGTATTGCGATCCCTTGGTGTCGACGCCCGGCGCTTTCAAGTCAAAGTAATCGGTGAAGCCGTAGAAGTACTTCAGCGATAACGGACCCCAACTGCCTCCGATATAGCCTTCGAAGAAATCCGGTTTGTAGCCCGACACGTACTTGCCAGTGCCCGGATAGTAGTAATAGAGCAGTCCAACATCGACCCCAAAATCACCGAACGTCGCTTTATAACCACCGTAAAAATCCATCTCAAGGCTGGCGCCGTTGAATAGCACCGACGAGACGTTCGAATTCCAGTTACCCAGATAGAAGCCCGACTTGTGAGCGAAGTCGAAGCCCCCTTGGAACGCAGGTTTGTAGTCCGTCTGCGAGTAGCCACGGTAGCGGTAGTCACTGAATAACCCCGCGTTGCCTGTGAAAGTAAATTCAGGTTCTGGTTTCGCAGCGGGTGCCGTCTGTGCTGTGGCGCCAAGCGGTGCGAGGCTCGCAATTCCCAACGCAATAGCGCATGCCATCAGCGCTGTTCTCATTGTCGTATCCCCTCTCCGAGATGTGTGATGTAAAAAACAGAATCGGAAAGCGTCTACGCAACATGCATGCCAATTGTTGCAGTGCCAAAATGCTCGATCGAGGTGCGAATCGAGAGCAAGTTATGAAGCCAGTGCACGGTGCGAGTGCGCATGCGCACGAGTGCGGGGCGTACGCGCATTACTGCGGTACGCTAAATTCGCACTATGGATAAGGTTTCGTTTCTCGACGAGCTGCAAGACCGCCTGGCTGCGCTGATGCGCAACACACCCGCGGCCGACTTGCAAAAGAATGTTAAGGCGCTGCTAACTCAGCAGTTCGCGCGGCTCGAGTTGGTGACTCGTGAGGAGTTCGACACTCAAACGCAAGTGCTCGCGAAAACGCGCGCGAAGCTTGAAGGTCTGGAGCGCCGACTGACGGAAATCGAGAACAAGACCGCGCGTTAGAACAACGCGGCGTATATGGGTTACGCGGGCGATGGTTCCGCTGCGGAACGCTTGCGCGCAATCGCGATAATTTTCGCCGCGGTGGGCAGTTGCAACTCGGACAATTCTGCCTCCATCGCCGAGCGGTCGATCAGTCGCACATGTCGGCGCTTCGCAACTTCTTTCGCGCCACTCTCGTATCCCGCCTCTGCAATCACCGCAACGCGCATCATGCCGATCTCGCGCGCCTGTTCAATCAATGCGGTGATGCGATCCACGGAGACGTGATCGTTCTGCACTACGAACGCATAGGCGCGCGCCGCGTCTTCGCGATGGCGCAGCACGAGCTCAATCGGCCAGACCGCGGGCGACGCGGGTGAGCCGCGGTAGCCGCGCGCTTCATACCAGGCAAGCACGAGTTCGCGTAACGACACGTTCGGTGAAATCACTTCGGGCTTGAGCTTGGCCGGCGGTGCGTTGGGGCGCGCGATCGGTTTGGGGTCGACGTGAGGGCGCGTATGCGGCGGCGGTTCGTGCACCATGATCTGCGAAATCAGATCCTCGATCGGATCCATTCCGTCTGCAGCCAACTCGGCTGGTGAAGCACGGCGTGTTTCATCGTGCGCATCATTCGACTTTGATTTGCTACGCGATTTGGAGCTTTTACTGTGACCAAACTCGAGGGGTGGCAACTCGCGGGACTTGCTCTTGGACGCAGAGCGAGATGCATGACGCGCAGCTGCTGCAGCTTTTTCGGCGGGATCATCCTCGAGCAACCGACCCATGATCTTCGGCTTGACGGGTTCGTCAGATTCGACTGCGTGCTCGTCGTCGAGTTGTCCACCGGCAAGCATTAGTGCCATCGCGCTCTGTTCGCGCTTGGCTGATTGTTCGCGTATCGCTCGCGCGCGACGCTGCGCCCAGATATACAGCCCGGTAATCGTGCCGAAAATAACGACGCAAAGAAGAAAAGTTATCACCAGATGCGCTTGCGCTGTACAACAGACAGATCGATAAAAACCGTGACTGTATCGTGCCACGGCGACGTGGGCCACCCCTTACGAATATCATGCCAAACGGGTCATTTTTCCTTCGTCCGATTAGGCTGTCTCACGCCAAAAACGAGGGATACGCGCGTCTCAAGTGGGCCTCCGATCGCGCAAACGGTTTAGGCTGCCGCCGCTGCGCGCACGCGAATCCGCTACGCGCCATAGAATCGCGCGCCATGCTCGATCTTCGACCTGCTCGGTGAACGCGTTGCAATGACGCTGGCCGTTGTTCGCAGCCGAGGGTTGTCTGGAATGTCGGCACCCGAAGTGACGGTCGAAGTCCATCTGGCGAATGGTCTGCCGGCATTCACTCTGGTGGGGCTGCCCGATACCGAAGTGCGTGAGGCCCGTGAGCGCGTACGAGCTGCGCTGCAGAACAGCCGATTCGATTTCCCAATGCGGCGCATCACGGTGAATCTGGCGCCGGCGGATCTGCCGAAGGAATCGGGCCGATTTGACTTGCCGATCGCGTTGGGAATCCTAGCTGCGACCGGACAATTGCCGGCGCGTGTGCTCGACCGTTACGAATTCGCCGGTGAATTGTCGCTATCTGGTGAGCTGCGGCCCGTGCGCGGCACATTGGCGATGGCGTACGCCGTCACGCTTGCAAGCACCGATGCCGGGGCTCGGCGTGGCGCGGAGAAACCACCGCTACGTGGTTTTGTCGTTCCCGCCGAGAGCGCCGATGAGGCCGCGCTCGTCGGCCAGGTGCCGATTTATCCGGCCAAGACACTGCTGCAGGTCGTCGAACATCTGCGCTCCGACGCAGGTGACACCGACGCACGACGGATCGATGTCCACCAGGCGATGGTGCGTCTGACACCGCCGACTTATCCCGACATGTTCGACGTAAAAGGACAGCTTGCTGCGCGGCGCGCGCTCGAAATCGCCGCCGCCGGCGGTCACAGCGCGCTTCTAGTGGGGCCGCCGGGCACCGGCAAGACGATGCTGGCGCAGCGCTTTGCAGGAATTTTGCCGCCGATGACAACCGACGAAGCGCTTGAATCCGCCGCGGTGTTGTCGTTGGTCGGTCAGTTCGCAACGCAGCGCTGGGCAACTCGCATTTACCGCTCTCCGCATCACACCTCCAGCGCGGTTGCACTGGTAGGCGGTGGCAATCCACCAATGCCAGGCGAGATCTCGCTGGCGCACCACGGCGTACTGTTCCTGGACGAGCTGCCGGAGTTTGAACGGCGTGTGCTCGAGGCGCTGCGGCAGCCGCTCGAGTCGGGTCGCATCACTGTGTCGCGCGCGGCACGCCAAGTCGAGTATCCGGCCAAGTTTCAACTGATTGCTGCGATGAATCCCTGTCCATGCGGATACTTTGGCCACAAGACGATCGAATGCCGATGCACGCCCGACCTGGTCGCGCGATATCAGGACCGTATCTCGGGCCCGCTACTGGATCGCATTGACATGCGCGTCGAGGTGTCTTCGTTCACCGAGGAAGAGATGACCCGAATGGGGGACGGCGAGCCGACGCGCTTCGTGGCCGAGCGCGTGCGCAAGGCTTACCACCAGGCGCTCGCGCGGCAAGGCAAGCTCAACGATCATCTACAGCCAGCTGAAATCGATCAGGTATCGGGTGTCACCGGCGCTGTCAAACAACTGCTGCATGCGGCCGCGGTTCGGCTCGGCTGGTCGATGCGCGCGTATCACCGTGTGCTCAAAGTCTCGCGCACGATCGCCGACCTGGCGGGAGTCAGCGACCTTGCAACCGCGCATGTGGCGGAGGCCATTCAATATCGGCGTTCGCTGCGTGAGGTTTGACAGGAGTCAGCGGCCGGACGCACACCAGGTCAAGGTTCTGCCACCACTACAGCTGAGCATCCAGGTGCAACACGCGCGTAATCCAGGCCTGGAAGCGGCGGCTGAGTGGAGCTCTCGGATCGGAATCAAACGACTCCCTGCCGTCGCTCCAGCGCAGCTTGTGCTCCTCTAAAGTGACGCGCCATGATCGCTGCCCCGTTGTCTGTGCAGCAAAAATCTTGTCAAGCTGCATCGCGAGCACTTCGTTTTCGACCAGCACACCCTGTTCGCAGTTGAGCCACGTCGAACGCGGGTCGAGGTTGTAACTGCCAACGAACAATGTGCGCTTATCAGCGATCAGCGCCTTCGTGTGCAGGCTCGCGCCCGACGATCCGAACATGCTGGAGTCCGCTTTCTCGTCGGTCAAAGGCTTCAGCTCCCACAGTTGCACACCGCCCGCCAGCAGAGGCTGTCGATAGCGCGAGTAGCCGCCGTGAACCGCAGCAACATCGTTGGCAACGAGCGAGTTCGTCAGCACACGCACAGACTTTCCCGCCTGTGCGACCTCGACGAGCATAGGAGTCGCAGCACCGCTGGGAACGAAATACGGCGAGATGATCGTTAGCTCTGACCGTGCGGCCTTGACCACGGGAACTAAAGCCGCGACAACTCCGGTGGGCTCCGGAGGCCGTTCGAGCATCATCACCTTCAAAGGGTCGTCCGACACGAACAGATACTTCGGCGACCATTGCATCGGCCAGTCGCCATTGATCAGACGTTGAACGGCATCGTCGGACCGAAGCGCAATGGCATAGCGACTGGCCTCCACTTCGCGAGCGTGCGCCACGAGCCGGCTCCGCAGGCCGTCGAGCGCTTCGACATTCACGGCGGCCGCGGCTAGCGCTTCGATCGGATATGCCGAGGGTGAATTCCAGTACTTGTCAAACGATGCGGACGCGTCGCGCACGACGGGACCGATCATCGCAAAGTCAAGGTCGACGAAATTCACTTCGTCGCTCGCGCCGAAATACTCATCGCCCAGATTGCGACCGCCGGCAATCGCGACACGGTTATCGGCGATCCAGGTCTTGTTGTGCATCCGGCGGTTGATGCGATCGAAGCTCGTCAGACCCTCGCCGATCAACCTCAGTGTTCCCGAGCGCGATGCAAACGGGTTGAACAGGCGAACTTCAACATTGGGATGAGCGGCGACTGCGGCAAAACCTGCATTCATCGCGCGCGCGTCGAGATCGTCGACGAGCACTCTAACTTTGACCCCACGATCTGCCGCTTCGATCAAGGTGTGCGCGATATACATCCCGGTCAGATCAGCGTGCCAGATATAAGTCTGCACATCGAGACTGCGTGCAGCCATCCGTGCACTCCGCACGCGTATCACAAAGGCTTCAGAGCCCTCAACGAGAAGACGAAACGCGGACTGACCGGGTCGGCGGGCTTCCGCAGCCGCGATCAAGCCATCGAGCGGACTGTTATCGCCCGCGGCAATTGCGGTTTGCACCGGCAGCTCCGGACGCGGCTGCAAGTGCGCGCACGCAGCGAGGCTGATTGCCAGCAGCCAAGTCAGGCTCCGACAAAGAGTGCGCAACCCGGTCACGACTGCAACACGAGCGCTCACTTGGCCGGAGTGAGCAACTGTTCGCGCGCCTGCTTGCGCTGCGCCAACACTTCTTCCTGAAGCTTGTACGCCACGTAGTACTTGTAGATGTTTCGCACATACGTCGTGGTCTCGATGCCGATCTTTTCCGCTGTTACCAGTTCCACATTGTTGAACCATTTGTCAGGATCGAGCCCGCGGTTGGCAGCTTCCTTGCGCATTTTTGCGATATTGCCTGGACCGGCGTTGTAAGACGCGAATGCGAACAGCGGTCGAACCTCCTCTGTGAATCTCGCGTCCGGAAAATAGCGGGTCATCAGCTGATCCATGTACTTGGTGCCGCCATGGATGTTGGACTCGATCTGATGGATGTCACCCACCTTCAGGTCTGCACCTGTGGCAGGCATGATTTGCATTACGCCGATGGCGCCGACGTGACTCTTCGCATTTTGATCGAGCCGTGATTCCTGATAGCCCTGCGCAGCCAGCATCAACGGATCGAATCCGTACTTCGTCCCATATTTCTCGAACAGTGCGAGCGTGTCTTCGAACCGCTTCAACTCGGCGCTGCCGGTGTTATTTGAAATCTGCTTGATGCGCTTGTTGAACTGCGCAACGCGAGCCTCGACCACGCCCTGCTTCTTAACAAAATTCTTGTAGAAGTCCTCCAGCGCTGCGGTCAGCTGTGGACTGTTCTTGCGAAATGCCCAGCCGGTATAGGCATCGTCGCGCAATACAAGATCTTCACGCACCTTGACCTTGGGCAACACCTGCGCCCAGATCCTTGCCTTCCAGTCGTCAACGACGATGTACTCGAATAGCCCGGCATTCAGCATCTCGAGCTTGTCTTCGTCTTCGAGTGCGACCGGCACACTGGTGATCTTGACCGGTGCCTTGCCGGCCGCAATCAGCCTGTCGTTTAACGCAATCACACTCTGAAAATAACTGCTGACAGGATTGACGTGAACGCGCTTGCCGGAAAGTTCTTCAACGGATGCGATCTGCGGCGCAGTGGGTCCCATCACGATGACCTCCCGCGTTGGTTTGCGATCGCGCGGAGCGACGAAATCAACAACCTTTAACCGCTCCTCGGTGGCGGTCAGATTTCCCGCTGCGATGTCGCCGCCACCCGCGACAAGCTGGGACAACAGTCGGTCTCGCGTGGTCGGAACCACGTACACGGTGATCGGGCGCTTACCAAGCTGCCTGGCATACGTCTTGTTGATGTAGCGCTCGAAGTCGCGTACCAGCTCAGCAGTGATGCCGCGCTCGCGGCCCTTGTCGTTGTAATAGAGCGTGCGGCTGGGCGGCACCAGCACTCGAATCATTCGACGCTCGACCATCGCGTCGAAGTCCCCGCTCCACGGCCTTGCCGCAAGGTTCAGTTGACGCGGCTTGGCCGTTACCTTCGGCGGAGGTGGCACATCAACTTGTGCCGAAATCAACGGCGGTTGTTGCGAGCCGGCAGCGTCTGATGCGTTGGCTGCAACCAATACAGCGACGATGATGAGTGTCGTCACATTCACCAAACGACCTAGGACGCGCATCGACGCTCTTGCCCCCTCACCCGGAACGGCTGTCGCAGTTTCTCCGGCTATTGCACGACCTTCCAGCCTTCTTTCGTCTTGCACAGATTCCAGGTGCTGGCTCCGCGCTCTCCGCCCGCAGAAGTGGAAAAGTCCGCGGTACGGCAACGCATGCCGTCCTTGCTGAACGTCTTCGTGGGCTTCACCGTTCCGGAGGCTTTTGTTTTCGGATTACTCCAAGTCTGCGCTTGACCATCCGGTCCGGAATCGAGTGCTGTCCTAATCGCAGCGCGCGCGATTTCGACGTCGTCCTTCTTCAGGTTCCCAAGTGGTCCCCTAGCCGCAAACAATGCGTTCGCTGCGAATGTCTGGGATGAAAACAACGCAGTGATCAGCGCTGCACTGATACAGCAGATTCTTTTGTGATATGTCATTTGCACTCCCTTGGTTGTATTTTCTACGGGCGCCCGAGAAAAAGGTAGACCGCCTTGTTGTCGCTGTTGGCGTAGCCGAATCCAAGAAACAACGGCCCGAGTGGCGAGTCGATGCCGACAAAGATCGAACCCGCGAATACATTGAGATCACCTGTCACAACACGGCCACGCCATACAGGAATCACCGGATTTAGCCGTGCGCCTTCTAGGGACACACCGGCATGAACATCCTCGACTATCGGGAAGTTCGCTATGCGGCTGCGATAAATCAGCCGGCCGAAAATGAAGCGGTCGCTGCGCAGCTGCGCGCGCGATAGTCCCGATAAATTAAGAAATCCGCCCAGCTCGAACTGATCATAGATGGGCACTTCGCCGTTGCCGAACCGATCGCCACCGGAGATCAATCCCTCGAATGTATGGGAGCCGAACGTCACAGGCGCGCTGATAACAGCGTTCCAGCGTGTGTACGTTTCATCGGCGCCGAGCAGCGCGGTGGACTCGTACACATTTGCGTGCGCGTAGTAGCCCTCGCGTGGGAAGTTGATGCTGTCGAGCCGATCGAGCTTGGCATTCAAGGTAAATGCGCCGACATTGAACTTGCCATTGGTCGGCAACGTAATCGCCTGCTGATTGGCAGGTAACACCACGACTCCGCCGCTTTTCAACGAAAGGCTGCGACGACCAGCCACTGCGCCCAGGCGAGCCTCACCATACTGCAGGAAGTTAACACCGAGGTCGACGCCACCCGTCGTCAGCCTTTCTTTGTATTCGGCGACGCGCAGATCGTCGGCGAACAAATCAAATCGATCAATCGAATATCGCAGCTGCGGAGCCACGAAAAAGTATTGGCGTGTCGACAGCGGTTGATACAACTCGGTTTGCAGCAGCACATCACGGCCGAGAAGCACGTCGTTGCGCCATTCGCCGCCAAAAGCGTTCAGCCATTTCATGCGGTGCGACGCCAGCAGGTTGAAGTCGGCCTGATCGCCCAGCGCGGCTTCGAGCTCGAGTCCGAAGCGCACGTAATTGCGCTGCGGTTTTTCCTTCACCAGAACGACAAGCGTTCTCTTGCCATCGACTTCCTGTATCGCGTAGTTGACGGTCTCGAAATCGCCGCGGCCGAAGATCCTCCGCATGTCGAGATCGATCGTGTCACGATCGAGCGGCTGTCCGATGCGCGTCTGCATTGCCTGCAGCACCACCGCTTCACTTACCCCGTGCGTACCTTCGACCTTCACCGCATCGATCACCAGCATCGAGGCCGCGGCCGACACCGTCTGCCTGCCGCGCAGCGCTGCGTACTGATCAGGCGGCAGCGACAGCGCACGCAGACGATCGGCGACTTTGCGGGCGGCCGCCTCACCGATCGGCACGGTCTTCACCAGATTGTCGAAGTCCGCTGCCGAATAGTCTCCAAGCTCCGGCAAGATCAGGATGTCGCGCGCGGTCAGTTCAGCCAACGAACGGCCGACGTTCTGCTCGGTCAGAATATTCAGCATCTGCACCGACACTGTGAGCGCCGATGTGATCTGCTCGGGCTTTAGCAGGGGGGTGCCGAGATTGACCGCGATGATGATCTCTGCACCCATCGAACGCGCAATATCGACTGGCAGGTTACGCACCAGGCCACCGTCGACGAGCTGACGGCGGCCCACTTCGACCGGCGCCACCGCGCCCGGCACCGACATCGACGCGCGGATCGCCTGCACAACACTGCCTTCCTTCAACACCACCATCTCACCGGTGCCGATGTCGGTCGCAATCGCACGGAAGGGTATTGGCAGTTCATCGAAGCTGCGCGCACTTGTGACCTGCACCAGTCGCCTTAATTCGCCTTCGAGCGCAACGCCGGTCACCAACCCCTTCGGTAGCAAGACACCGTCCGATGTCACCGCCAATTCGGGCACGAAGTAGGGACGCAGATCGTCGTCCTTGCGTCGCATCGTCTGATCCTGACGCGGCGGGCTATCGGTAAACAGCTTGTCGGTTGTGATCGTCTTGATCACTTTTTCCATCTCGGACACCGAAAGTCCTGTCGCGTAGGCCGCGCCGACAATCGAGCCCATGCTGGTGCCCACCACCACGTCGACCGGCACGCGCAGTTCTTCGAGAACTTTTAGCACGCCAATGTGCGCCGCGCCGCGCGCACCACCCCCGGACAGAACGAGTCCAACTTTCGGGCGTCCCGCTACGCTTTCGGGTTTAGCGGCGTCCTGTGCGCTAGGCGCTGTCGCCGACACAAGCGCGAGAAACAGGCAACCGAATCGCGCAAGACGTAATGCGCAATTTGGCAATGGCGTTGGCGGCTTCACCTTGCCCGCCTGAACGGTGCTCTGTCGATGTGCGGACGATCAGCGGCCCATGCGCCGTTCGTACGCTTGCGAAAAGCGGCTGGAGAGACCAGCGTCTTGGGCAGTAGAGTTGAACTGTACGCGTACGCTGCCATCGCCCTGGCGCGCGACCACGATCGACACGTCGCTTCCGTCCTTGGTGCCGCGGATTAGCCCCGTCGAAAAATCGGACGCTGTGATCTGGACTCCGGCATCCTGCGCTCCTCCCATTGCTGCCCGCCATGCGCGATCGAAATTCGAGGGTCCTGGTGAGTGTGCGGGGACCGGCTCATAAACGACACATCCGAGTTGAAGAACAGCGAGAAAGCAAGCGATGACGAATTGAGCGCGCGCCATGAGTACACCTCGTAAACGACGGCATTACTAATAATTGGAGGGTGGATCGACTTGCACGTAAATGACCGATCCACCGTCATAGGTCTGCATGAAGTAGTCGGCTCCGCATTGGTAGTACTTGACGCTGCCGGCGTTGATCTCCTTCGGAGTGCATGGCAGTGTCGTCAAAGGTTCGTAATAGAAGGAGCCGGACGCCGCGCCGTAAGCACGCCGCGCCGCAGCTGCGCCGACAACTGCGCCAGCTACAACTCCCGGAGCTCTATCGCCTGCATCCCAGTCGACTCGGCCATCCGAAGGTAGCTGGCCGGGTCTCGCCGGTAGCTGAGCAGGCCTTTCTATGCTCGACGCGGCTGCGGTTGTCGAGCCGCTGGAAAAACTGCCAGTCGAAGCAACACCTCCACGCGCAGGAGCGGCGCCACCAGCACGGCCGCCGCCACGCTGAGCATGAACATCTGCAACAACCGACACCATCAGCACACCGACCACAGACACGGTCGCCCAGCGCTGCTTCATTTCTTCTCTCCGGCTTTCTTACCTTCGCTCGCCGCGCTCCTCGGCTTGCCGGCACTACGTGCCATCTGCGCGAGAAATGCAACATTCTGTGCGCCCGCCGGCGGAGTGAAAGCGAATGTTGCGTCCGTTAGTAGCGGAGCGCTATTCCAATCCGTGAACTGGGCACGAAACTGCGGTTGGCCTGGGGACTGCTTATAGGTGAGCACCAGACGCAACGGCAGAGGCTTATCGCTATCTGCCACCCAGATCTGATAATCGACGGTCGCCGCTCGACCCGCAAGATGAACGGCAGGCGTTCCAAGTACGTGCGTCTTTTCGATGATTTCGATCGATTGCGTTCGTCGTGCAAGCTCCTGCGGTGCCGTGGTCAACAACAGCATGGCGAGCGGCAGCCGCATGTGCAAATCGCGAACAAAAAACACAATGGCGTCATCGATGGTGCCAGGCTTTGCGGCCTGCGCGTACACATTGCGGCTCGGCGTAACCACAGTGATGTCTTTACCGTCGAACACCAGCGCTTGCTGAGTGCCGTCGCTTTCCACGACATCGACGCGGAAGCGGTCTGGCCGCGCGATGAGATAACGCCGTGTCTCGTTGAATTCGAGCTTCTGCTTCGATGGCTGCACGGTGTCGTAATTGGCATGCGCTGTGAAGCTAAAGCGCTGCATACCAGCCATGTACTCTGCCATTCGCATCAATACGGCCTTGGCCTCGGCTGCAGACGATGCGGCCGGCTGAGTCAAACCCGCCGAGGCAAACGCGAAAAGCAATGCACCGACGCTGCAACGCAGCCCGAGCCGTTGCGCGACAGAATGTCGGTTAGCCTGCCCGCTCACCCACATCGGAAAGCTTTTAAATTTATGCGACACACCGCGTGTGCGCGTTATTTTTTAGCTTTCGACTTCACCGACACGGCGGCGGCTTCAACATAAGTCGCCTCGATCTGATCGCCTTTGGCAATCAGCTTGAACTGCTCGGGGTCACGCACCTTGAGGTCGACCGTCCGATTTGGCCCGCGCAGAGTCACTGTCTGGGTCGCAGCATCGACGTTGATCACATCTCCGACGACGGTCACCTTTCGGCCTTGCATGCCAGCGGGCTTTTGTCCGGCCTTCGCTGATGCACCTGCCTTTTCTTCGACGCGCGCAACCGGCTTGCCGCCACCCTTCTTCAATTCCAGCATTAGTGCTTCAGCGTATTGAATGTCGACGGTGTCACCGACCTTCAGCTGATTGAAGTTCTTGACCTCCGGCCCGGCTACTACGGTCACTTCTTTGCCTTGCTCGCTCTTGACGGTTACGGTCCGTTTCGCCTTATCGATCGCGGTGATCGTCGCTGTGGCATTGACCGATTGCGCCAAACCCACTGCACCAGGTTGCTTAACTGCGACTGCCTCGCCCGTCTGTGCCGTCGCGGTCGCATTGATTACGGCCGCAAGCGAAACTGCTGCTACGAAAAAAGACTTGTTCATCGATCGTTGTCCGGTTATTGAATCAAAAATGCAGGTCAAGGTTGCGAGACGTTGGTCCAGCCCTTGGACGGATTGAAGCTATTCATGCTTCCGGCCAGCTTGGCGGTTTGTGCACCCAGATCACGCTGATAAATCACTCCGTTGTGGTTGACGATGAACGTCATCACACCGGTTTCACCGTACGCGGCGGGGTAGGCGACCATCCCATAGCCGGCGATCATGCGGCCATTGATGACGTAGTTGTATGCGCCACCGGGCGCACTCGCGCCCTGTTGGGTCAGGATCCTGAAACGGTAGCCGTGGAAGGGATCACCTTCCTTGCGACCCTTCAGATACGCGGTGCTTTCCGCAACCAGTGGTCCGAGAGGGCTCGCCTGCTCGCCTTTGGCAGCTTCCCAGTACAGGCCGTCCTTCTGACCCGCGCTACTGGCGAGCTTCCGCGCAAATTGACGCACGCCGTCGCCATTGCGATCTTCGCTACCGTAGACGCGCTGCGCTTCCACGTACGCGCGCAGCACGTAGATCGCATTGCGTTCGTTGCCGCCGATGCGGCGGTTTTCGAGTTCATCGATGCCCTGCTCGGTGGCAAAGCGCCAGCGATCACCGGTCTTCACGATCGGAATCGGCATTGGCCAGGCCTGGTCGCCAATCACAAGGATTCGACGATCCGGACTCGGGTCCTTCAGCACGCGCAACGTCTGCATGGCCGTGAGGATCCTGTTGCGATCCTGGCGCGCTGCGGCGCGATCGCCTCCCGTGATGAAGTTCTTGTGCTCTTCGCCGAAGAGCGAGATCAGCGCCGCGTCACTATCGGCCTTCAGCGCAGCGACCAGCGCATCCACAGCGGCCTCCGGAGTGGCGAAGGTTTCCTGAGGCGCTGCATTCGCCATCATCGGCACAGTGACCGCGAGCATTAAAAACATACGAGACAAAAATGACCACACGCGCGACTTCATAGGCGAGGCCTTGATTTGAATTGAATGGACTGTTTGCATGATTGCGCTCCCGTCATCGACGGCCGCCGCCGCGGCCACCACCGCCGCCGCGCGCGCCCCCGCCACCTCGACTACTCATCGAGGAGGATCGTCCACCGCCACCGCTCGACATCGAACTGCGGCTCGACGCGCCGCGCGAGCTGTCCCGCGACGCTGAATGACCAGAGCCGTAGCCCCCAAACGCGCTGTCACCGCCGCCACCTCGGCCGCCTCCTGCAGCACTGCGATCGGCAACGCCTGCACCGCCGCGATCGCCGCCACCAATACCTCCGCGGTCACCCCCTCCGACACCACCACGGTCTCCCACACCGCCGGCTCCTCCGACACCACCACGGTCTCCGACGCCGCCAACGCCACCTACTCCACCGGCTCCGCCGACTCCACCAACTCCACCGACTCCACCAGCGCCGCCTACGCCACCACGACCACCTGCACCGCCTACTCCACCGACGCCACCTGCACTGCCGACACCGCCGCGACCTCCGGCACCACCGCGATCGCCGGCGCGATTGGAAGGCGTCTTGCCGATTGAATTGCTCACCTGCCCAGGCTGCTTGTTGGACTTCCAAGCCCCACTGCCGGCCTGGCCGCCGCCCCGATTGATCGTGTTGCCGCCAGTGCTGATATTGGTGTTGCGATTGATATTGATGTCATTGCCGCCACCCCAGCCGTAGCGATTTCCGCTCCAAGCAGCGCCGATGGCCGCACCCCAAATAACACCGGCTGCCAGCGCAGCACCGGGTGCATAGGGGTAGTAATACGACGGGTAGGCCGTCGGGTAATAGCCCCAATAAGGACCGCCGGCGACGACCACGGTCGACGGGTTGTACTGAGGCACATAGACCACCTGTGGATCGGCGGGCTCGATGATGACGACCTCCTTTTCTACCTTCACCACCTGCTTGTCATCGGACTTCAGATTCCCGACAGACTGCGCCTGACGGCGAAACGTCTGTACCGCCGCCAACACTGCGCCCTGGTCTTCGACGACGGCCTCACCGAGATCACTCGTCCAGTCGAGGTCGTTGCTCATCATCTTCACAACATCGGGATAGTTGAGCAGCGACTTAACCGGATCGTCCCACTTGTCGTCGATCGGAAGTTTCGGGTCGGATTTGCGTTTGTCTAGATAACGAT
>DATEOP010000286.1:0-6187 GCA_035274065.1 Burkholderiaceae bacterium | reverse complement strand
GTGAAGATCGACTTGATGAAGATCCACAGCTGCACGTACCAGGGATCGTTCAGTCCCAGCTGCTGTCGAATGGCTTCAATCTGCTCTGGGGTGGCGAGCAAGCCGCCCAGAATTTCCGCCGGATCGCCGCCGAAGAACTTGAATAGAAAGAATACGAACAGGATGACCCCGGCCAGGGTCGGGACCATCTGCCACAGTCTGCGTAAGATGTATGCGGCCAACCCAACTGCCTTCTTGAGCGCGGAAGCGCGGATTATGCCGTTGCCGGCTTTCAGCACAAGTCGGCGTGATACGGAGGGTCTCGATGACGAGTAGGCGCGAATTCACTAAAGCACTCGTGGCAGTGCCTGCGGCCGCATCGATCAGTGCAACCGCGCAGCCAGCGAATGGTGACGGCGGTTTGAAAGTTTTGCGATATGCGTTCCGGGTGGCCGAGACGGGCTTTGATCCGGCGCAGGTCAACGATTTCTACTCAAGCAGCATCAACGGCAACATCTTCGACGCGCCGCTGGCTTACGACTTCCTTGCGCGACCCGCAAAGATCGTTCCGAATACTGCCGAGGCGATGCCTGAGGTGTCGGGCGACTTCACCACGATTACGGTTCGCATTCGGCCCGGCATTTACTTTCAGGACCATCCTGCATTCAACAGACAAAAGCGTGAGCTGGTCGCCCAGGACTACGTCTATTCGATCAAGCGTTTTTATCATCCGAAGTTCAAGAGTCAGAACGTCACGCTGCTGGAAAATTCGAAGATTCTCGGCATGTCCGAGATTCGTGCGGCCGCGCTGAAAGGTGCCAGGTTCGACTATGACCGCGAAGTCGAAGGCGTGAGAGCACTCGATAAATACACGCTGCGCATCAAGTTGGGGGAGCCCGGTCCACGCTTCTACCAGTACCTCGCCAACAGCTCGTTTCTCGGCGCAGTCGCGCGCGAGGTCGATGAGATGTATGACGAGAAGGAAATGATGGCGAATCCGGTCGGCACCGGGCCCTACCGACTCGTCGACTGGCGTCGCTCGTCGCGCATCGTGCTCGAGAAAAATCCGAACTATCGAGACGACTTCTACAACGAGCAGCCGACGGACGAGTTCGGCGTGCAGACCGCGGCGCGGCTGAAGGGCCGCAAGCTGCCGCTAGTCGACCGCGTCGAGGTCTACATCGTCGAAGAAAATCAGCCGCGCTGGCTCGCATTTTTGAACGCTGAGCACGATCTTGTCGACGAGATTCCGTATGACATGGCAAACCTGATCGTGCCGAACGGCAAGCTCGCACCAAATCTAGTCAAGCGCGGCATTCAGATGGACCGCGACTATCGAGCCAGCGTCGATATGGCGCTGTTCAATATGGAACACCCGCTGGTGGGTGGATATACGCCGGATAAGGTCGCACTCCGCCGCGCGATAGGGCTCGCGTACGAAATGCCCAATGAAATCCGGCTGGTTCGCAAGGGTCAGTCGATTCCGTCGCAGTCGCCGGTATCGCCATTGACGTATGGCTACGACCCGTCGTTCAGGAGCGAGATGAGCGACTACAACCCGGCGCGTGCAAAGGCTCTGCTCGACTCCTTTGGGTATGTGGATAAGAACGGCGATGGCTGGCGTGATATGCCGGATGGAAAACCACTCACTCTAGAAATGGCTACTCAGCCTGACCAGTTATCCCGTCAGCTCGACGAAATCTGGCGCAAGAGCATGACCGCAATCAACATTCGTATCGACTTCAAGCCAGCCAAGTGGCCGGAGAACCTGAAGAACTCGCGTGCCGGTAGATTGATGATGTGGCGCGTGGGCTGGGTTGCCGCGCAACCGGACGGGGAGACATTCCTGGCCCTCGGCAACAGTTCCAACATCGGGCAAGCGAATCACGCGCGCTTCAATCTTCCTGCCTACAACAAACTGTTTGCTCTGCAGAAAACGCTGCCCGATGGGCCCGAGCGCGACGCGGCATTCCTTGCCGCAAAGAAACTGTTCGTCGCTTATGCGCCGTACAAGTTCGTTGGGCACCGCATAGAAACTGCCGTGTTTCACCCTTGGGTCGTCGGCTATCGGCGCCATTCATTCATGCGCGCGATGTGGAAGTACGTCGACATCGATAACGACCTGAAGGGCGAGCGCGGCGCATGAGCCGGATCACCAGACGTGACACGCTGAAGGCACTAGGTGCGTTGCCCATCGCCGCCCGCGCGTCTGCGGAAGCGCCGGCGAGCAACGGCAAGAAGGTGTTGCGTTATGCGTTTGAAGTCGCCGAGACCGGCTTTGATCCGGCCGCGATCAATGATCTGTACTCACGAATTGTAACGTCGCACATCTTCGAATCGCCATACTCATACGACTATCTCGCACGGCCGTATGAAATACGCCCCGCGACCGCGTACGGCATGCCGGAAGTGTCCGCTGACTTTCTTGTATGGACGGTCCGCCTTAAGCAAGGCGTTTACTTTCAGGATGATCCCGCATTTAAAGCCGAGCGACGCGAACTGATCGCCGCTGATTATGTGTATTCCTACAAGCGTTTCTTCGATCCACGCTGGAAGTCGCCAGTGCTGGCGAGCCTCGCGGATCTGAAGATCATCGGTATGGCCGCGCTGCGTGAGCGTGCCTTGAAAGGCAAGCAGCCGTTCGATTACGACACGCCGGTTGCAGGAATGCGCGCACTTGACCGTTACACGATCCGGTTCGAGTTCGAGGAACCCAACCCTCGCTTCGTCGAAGCGCTGGCAGATGCAAGTTTGTACGGTGCAGTTGCGCGCGAAGTTGTTGAAGCCTACGGCGACCTGGTATCGGCGCATCCGGTCGGAACAGGGCCTTTCCGGTTAACTGAGTGGAGACGGTCTTCGCGACTCGTACTGGAGCGAAATCCGACATATCGGGATGTGTTCTACGACGCACATCCGAGCGCCGACGACATCGAAGGCCAGGCGTTATTGGCAAAGCTGAAGGGCCGCAAGCTGCCGATGGTGGACCGGGTCGAGGTGTCCATCATCGAGGAAGTGCAACCCCGCTGGCTTTCGTTTCTGAACAAACAGTCCGATGTCGCGTGGCAAGTGCCATTTGACTTCGTCAACACGGCTGCCCCCAACGGCAAGCTGGCGCCGTTCCTCGCAAAGCAAGGCGTGAAGATGTATCGGACCCTAGCTTCCGACATTGCGCTGTCCTACTTCAACATGGAAGACCCAGTCGTCGGAGGCTATACGCCCGAGAAAGTGGCGCTGCGACGCGCGATCGGGTTATCGACCGATATCGAGCAGGAAATCCGTCTGTTCTGGCGCGGACAGGCAGTGCCAGCGCACTCCGGATTGATGCCGAATATTGTCGGGTACGACAAGGACTATGTCGTACCGAGCCACAATCTGGCACAGGCGCGCGCGTTGCTCGACACATACGGATATGTGGACCGCGACGGCGATGGATGGAGAGAACAGCCCGACGGTCGCCAGCTGACACTGCGGTGGGCGACAACGCCCGATCAGCGCTCTCGTCAGCGTGATGAGCTGCGCCGCAAAGATCTCAGCAACATTGGCATTCGGGTTGACTTCGTCACTGCGAAGTGGCCCGAAAATCTAAAGTCGGCGCGCGCTGGCAAGTTGATGGCGTGGAACCTCGGCTACAGTGCCGCGTCGCCCGACGGCCGCTACTCACTCGACATCATGGCGACCACGCACAAGGGCGGACAGAACCTTGCGCGCTTCGAGAACAAGGAATTCGACCACATCTATAACCAGATCCGCACGATGCCTGACAGCCCCGAGCGCGAGCGGCTGTTCTTCGAGGCCAAGCGCATTGCGAGCACGTACGTTCCGTACAAGTATCACGTGCATCGCATTCTCACCGACCTGACGTGGCCTTGGGTGATCGGGTTTCGCCGGCCGCCGTTCTGGCGCGACTGGTGGGTCTACATCGATATCGATGCGGAAGCGCAAGCCCGAGCGATTGTCTGATGGTGAACCGGGCTGCCGTTTTCCTTTGCCTGACGCTGGTGACGTCGAGCGTGCCGGGTCATGCACAGCAGGCGAAGGTCCTCCGCTATGCGTTTCCGATAGCCGAAACCGGATTTGATCCTGCACAGGTCACAGATCTGTATTCGCGCACGGTCACGCCACACATCTTTGACGCGCTGTACCGATACGACCACCTTGCCCGGCCATTCAAGATTCAACCGAATACGGCGGTCGCGTTGCCCGAGGTGTCGAATGACTTCCGGGTCTGGACGATCAAGCTGCGGCCCGGCATCTACTTCCAGAACGACCCGGCATTTAAAGGACAAAAGCGCGAGCTGACTGCCAACGATTACGTCTATTCATTCAAGCGTTATTTCGACCCCCGCTGGAAATCGCCGAACTACCCGCGGTTATCGGAGGAAGGAATCAGCGGCATGGCAGCGCTGCGCGACGCGGCTTTGAAGTCGAAAAAGCCGTTCGAATATGACCGTGAAGTGGACGGCATTCGCGCGCTCGATCGCTATACGTTGCAGTTCAAGCTGGACGAACCGCGTCCGCGTTTTCTGCATCTGCTTGCCCTTGGCGACCTGTTTGGCGCCGTCGCCCGTGAGGTCGTCGAGGCCTACGGGGACGACATACCTGCGCATCCGGTCGGAACTGGCCCTTTTCGTCTCGCTGAATGGCGGCGGTCGTCGCGAATCGTGCTCGAGCGCAATCCGACCTTTCGGGAAATGTTTTACGACGCCGAGCCCAATGCGGATGACGTAGAAGGCCAGGCGTTGTTACAGCGCTTTCGTGGCCGGCGCCTGCCAATGATCGATCGGGTCGAAATTTCGATCATCGAAGAGCAGCAGCCACGATGGCTTTCGTTTCTGAACAAGCAGCAGGACTTGATTGAGCGAATCGCCAATGAGTTCATCAATCTTGCTGTTCCGAATGGCAAGCTTGCGCCGAATCTGCAGCGACAGAACATGCAGCTGTATCGAGTGCTCGCTTCGGATCTGACGATGTCGGTCTACAACATGGACCATCCGGTAATCGGCGGCTACACGCCTGACAAAGTCGCGCTGCGACGTGCGATCAATCTCGCGACCAACACCCAACAGGAAATCCGTCTCGCACGCAAGAGCCAGGCCATTCCTGCGCAATCGCCGACGATGCCAAATACCATCGGCTTCAACCCTGACTTCCGCAGTGAAAATGGTGACTACGATCTACCGCGCGCCAAGGCCTTGCTGGATCTGTACGGCTACGTGGATCGCGATGGTGACGGCTGGCGAGAGCAACCGAATGGTGAGCCGTTGACGCTTGAAGTGTCGACTGAGCCTAGCCAGGCGAACCGCCAGCTTGCTGAACTTGTCCGCAAGGACATGGATTCGCTCGGCGTACGAACCGACTTTCGCGTTGCCAAGTGGCCCGAGAATCTTAAGAACTCGCGCGCGGGTAAGTACATGGTGTGGCGAGTGGGTTTATCAGCCGACACGCCGGACGGACAACCCATCCTCGATCGCGGCTCGAGCGCCCATATCGGAGGACAGAACTTGGCGCGCTTCAAGAACGCGAACTTCGACGCGATCTATAACAAGATGCGCGCGCTTCCCGACGGCCCCGAGCGTCTGCAACTGTTCGACGCCGCGAAGCGACTGCTGATCGCGTATGCGCCGTACAAGTGGGGCGTGCACCGCATTCATACGGACATCGCGCAGCCATGGCTGCATGGCTACCGACGACCTCCGTATTGGACGGATTGGTGGCAGTACGTTGACATCGACGCTGAAGCGCAGGCGAAGGCGATCCAATGAGCCGGCGCCGTTTCCTTCGCACGACCGCCGCTCTTAGCGCGTCTGCCGTCCTACCCGGAACGGGCTTGGCACAGCCCGGCGTTCAGAAAATCTTCAGATGGGCATTCAACGCAGCCGAAACAGGTTTTGATCCTGCACAGATTTCGGATCTCTACTCGGGTTACATCGTAGCGAATATCTTTGACTCGCCGCTGCAATACGACTTTCTCGCCCGGCCAGCCATTTTGAGACCTCGAACCCTCGTAGCGTTGCCGGAAATCTCCTCAGACTTTCGCACTTACACGCTGCGCGTGAGGCCGGGAATCTTCTTTCAGGATGATCCTGCTTTCAAGGGCAAGCGGCGCGAGCTGACTGCGGCTGATCACGTCTACGCGATGAAGCGGGTTTTCGACCCGCGGTGGAAAAGTCCGCAGTTCACCTCGATGGAAAAGTACGGCATGGCGGGG